>CALCUV010000224.1 GCA_937906765.1 uncultured Prevotella sp. | reverse complement strand
GCCACGGCAAGGGCCGTTATACACTTCGCAAACTCCGCCGGTTGCAAGTTGACAGGTCCTAATGACAACCACGAGCGTGACCCCTTGATGTCCTTTGCAAGGAAGGGCGTGACGAGCAGGAGTATCATCATGAGGACGTAAAGCAAGTCGGTCAGTTGGTCAAAATACTGGTCGTCAATCAAGAGCAACAGGAAACCGATGACCAGTGCGAGCCCCATCCACATGATTTGCTTGCCCGAGCGGGTGGCAAAGTCAAAGAAATCAGTGTCGCCAATTTCATGACTCGCTCCGCAAATGGAGAACCATCCGCAGACCATCAGAACGAGATATAAGACAACCACCACCCAATCTGCAGAAAGGGAGGTTCGCTTATTGAGACTATCGTTCCTGTTTACCATAATTGATGATGCTGTTCTGAATGTTTTGCGCCTTTACTTTTGAGGCGGCAGAAAGTGAGTCATTAAGATATTGCTCCATGATAAGCCCCCCGATGGGCACACCATAAACGGCGCCAAATCCGCCGTTTTCCACATAAACGGATACGGCAATCTTGGGTTCGTTCATCGGAGCAAATCCCATAAATACGGAATGGTCGCGTCCGCGATTCTCGGCCGTTCCCGTTTTTCCGCACACCTCGATTCCGGGAATGGCAGCTCCGCGACACGTACCGCCAGTCACGGCGGCGCGCATGCCCTCAACGGCATATTTATACCATTTTTCGTCCACCATGGTGTACTGCGGTGTGGTGTAAATCGAGTCTAATTCTGCATTCTGAATTTCCTTAACCACATGGGGAACGTAATAATGTCCGCGATTGGCAACTGTGGCGGCAAGGTTGGCGATTTGTAACGGAGTGGCCGTCACTTCCCCCTGCCCGATGGAGATGGAAATCACCGTCAGTGCGTTCCAGCTGCCCTTATATGCCTTGTCATAATAAGCGGCATTAGGACTCATGCCTCGTTTTTCGCCAGGCAAGTCGATGCCCAAGGCATACCCATAGCCCATTTTCACGAGATGGTCCTTCCAGCGCGTCATGGCGTCTTGAACGGTGGGGTATTTGGAGCGATTGGAGAACATACGCACAAGATTCCAACAGAAATAGGCATTACAACTCGTTGCTATAGAAGGCACAAGAGGTATGGGAGAAGCATGGGCGTGACACCCCAGATGAAGTCCACCGTAATGGAAACCGCCGTGACAGGGGAACCCTATTTCGGGAGTGATGCTCCCTTCCTGAAGTCCGATAAGCGCTTGCGTGAGTTTGAAGGTTGATCCCGGGGGATAGGTACCCATGATGGCGCGATTGAGAAGTGGTTTCATGGGGTCGGAAGACAATTTTCGGTGCATCTTACCGCGGTCGCGCCCCACCATAATTCGGGGGTCGTAAGTGGGCGACGATGCCATGCAAAGCACTTCGCCCGTGGCGGGTTCGATGGCAACGATGGCGCCTAACTTACCTTGAAGCAAGCGTTCAGCAAGTGCTTGCAGGTCCTTGTCCAAACCTAAAACCAAGTTACGCCCAGGAACGGGCGCCACGTCATACTGACCGTCCATGTAGTGCCCCTTGCTGCGTCCGCGAACGTCACGGAGCATGATGCGCATGCCTTTCTCGCCTCGCAGATACTTTTCGTAAGAAAGTTCAATGCCGAGTTTTCCGATATTATCTCCACTTCGATAATAGGGGTCGTTTAAGATGTCGCGTTCGTTCACCTCACCCACGTCGCCAAGTATATGTGCGCCCATGCCGTCAGCATAGTGGCGGATGGAGCGTTTCTCTGCCGAGAACCCTTTAAAGCGATACAGATTTTCCTTAAACACAGAAAACTCCTCAGCTGGAATTTGACTCATGAACACTTGAGGAGTGTGGCGCGAATAACCTACTCTCTGTTTGATTTCTTGCATGCGTTGCTCGTAAAACTCTCGGGTGATGCCCACCGTCTGACAGAAATCCAACGTATCAACTCCCCATTGCTCCTGCATAACCACCATGATGTTGTAAGAAGGGTCGTTATACACAAGCAAATTCCCCTTGCGATCGGTCACAAGACCGCGCGAGGGGTAAATTATTTCCTTTCGGAAAGCATTAGAGTCGGCACTCTTCTTATAGTCATCACTAAACAACTGCAATGAAAATAAGCGAATAATGTAAATGAGAATGATGCCGACGGCGATGCCTCCGATTACGAATTTTCGATTGTCAAAGGAGTGGTCGCGAGCCATATATAGTTTATCGCTTGTTGCGCAACATTTCGAGCGCAAGGATAAGAAGGGTTGTCAAGAGTGTGGAAGAAAGAATGTTCCAAAAAAGGGAGGCAAGATGGAAGAAACTAAATGCTTCAATGACGTAGAAAGTCGTTGTTTGAAGCAAACTTATGGTCAACGCATAACGAAAGAATCCTCCAAACTCCATCGTACGAACCGAGGGGTAAAACACACCGTCGCTTCTTTCCGATGGTGCAAAAATCATAAGCACCAACGGGCGCAACAAGGCGGTGAACACGATTGCCGAAGTGGCCATTCCCGGAGTTTTACTGAACATATCAACAATCAAACCTAAGATAAAGGCGAGAATGAGTAAACCACAACGAGAAATATTTCCCGGAAGAATCATCAGGAAATACACATAAATCATCGGCATTGCATACCCCAGTAGGTGGATATGGTTACAAACAAGAACCTGCGCCCCTATCAGAACGAAGAACCATGCTATGTATGAAAAGAGGGAGGGATTCATAAGTTATTATATCCGTATTGGGGTGAGGAAAATGAGGTGTAAAACCATCCAGGTGTTCTTTACCAAGAAACCTTTCAGATTTAATTCTCATTGATTCGTGAAAAGAGACTATCTACAGCAGTTTTGTAGGGCGTTGAGATGACATTGACTTCACGCAGTGTGGAGAAATCCGTGGCCAGACTTATGTCTAACGTGTAAGACTGTCCGTCTTCAGAATTGCCAATATTCTCAATCTTACCCACGAGAATACCTGGAGGAAAAACAGAAGAGTGACCGCTCGTTTCTACTATCCCCCCCTGCTCCACTTGTGCGTGACGGGGGATTTCATCTAACGAAGCGCGCTGCATGCTTTTGCCTGTCCACTGCAAATATCCGAAATGCGTCTGCCCCTGTATGCGACAACTGATGCTTGACTTACTGTTGGTGATGGGGATGACCAAACTATGGTCCGCTCCAACTAGGTAAACTACGCCCACAACTCCGCTACCGCCTATTACGCCCATTTTTTCCTTCACACCATGATTACTTCCACGGTCAAGAACTAAGTAATTATCCTTTGTT
>CALCUV010000223.1 GCA_937906765.1 uncultured Prevotella sp. | reverse complement strand
TTCCATAAAGATTGAGGGGTGTGCATGCTTTGAAAATAGAGAGAGAGGGACTGGGAACGGGGAAAGGGGAACGATGAAAGTTTAACGTTTAACGTTTAAAGACCATGCGGAGTGATAATACCGCGCCAGCCTCTTCGTTCCTCGTTCCCCGTTCACCATTAACCGTTAATCGTTAAACGTTAAACTTTCATCGTTCACCATTCACCGTTCATCGTTCACCTTTATTTCTTCTTTCCGAAAACGGAGAAGTGGATGTAACGGTGGGGATTTGCCTTAATGTCGATAAGAAGTGAGTCAGCGCTATGAATGGTGTGGTTTAAGTCGTCGTAGATACTGCGATCGTTGAGGAGCAGTCCGAGACTGTTGTCCGTAGAAGTCACACTGGAGTTCAACGTAGCGGTTAGCGCATTCAGGCGACTTGTAAGCGTTTCTGCATTTTGCATTGTGGCATGAAGCACAGTCATTGTGGAATCCAGATTTCCCTTGGCAATGTCACCCGCCACCTTATTGAGGTTTCCCGTAAGCGCATTCATATTGCTGAGAAGCACAGGAATTTCCTTGCCCATAAGATGGTCAACACGCGATGTGGTCTGCGCCAAATTTTCTGAGATAACTGCCAAGTTTTTCACTAATGCCAGCATTGCTGAGTCACCAGTGAGGCGATTCAGATTGCCCATAATGGAATCCACCTTAGGCAACATCTGCTCCACTTGAGGCAACATTTCCGCCGCACGTTCCATAGCGCCAAAATGTTGACGCCCAGAAATCGTGTCACCACGCTCAAGATGCTTCACAGGATTCTTACCAGGCAACAAATGAAGCGTCACGCTTCCCATGAGTGACGTTTCGAGTTCGGCGGTAGTACCTTTAGGCACGTGCATTGCCTTATCCAATTCTATGGATACGACTACGGATTGGTTGTCAGAGTAATTGTAGTTAATTTCTCTCACAATACCCACGGCATAACCATTTGCCAACACAGAGGCAGAGGGAGTCAACCCGCCAGCATTCTCAAACTTCACGTAGTAAGTATTCGTGGTTGTAAACACATTTACTCCCTTCAGGAAATTAATTCCTATGTAAAAAAGGATTATCGCTACAATGGCGGTAATACCTATTTTGACTTCTTTTTTCATAAAAATTTTATTGAAGGTTATGAGGTTTTAAGGTTGTAGGTTTTAAGGTTTGAGGTTATGAGGTCTTAAGGTTGTGAGGTTTTAAGGGCCATGCGGAATGTGTATTTTGACC
>CALCUV010000222.1 GCA_937906765.1 uncultured Prevotella sp. | reverse complement strand
TCTCGCTGCTAACCTTGAGCACAGCCCCTTCGTTTTTCCAATCAGTGAGATTCTTCGACGAATAGCACATGACACCGACAAGAGCATTGCTCGTTCGCTCGCTCTTATGTTCGCCATACCAATAATAGGTACCATGATGATACAACACGCCTCCTCCATGAGCATTAATAGGATTACCGTCTGTATCCAACCATTCCTCACCGTTGCAAAGCACACCAAAGTCTGCCACCGTACGACATGAATAAACGCTCATAAGCAGGACAAAGGAGCATAACGCAAGAATGGTATAATTGCAAAGTTTCTTCATATACATAATAAATAAGAATTAAGAATATTCAAAATAACGTTTGCGAAATTACGCAAATATAGGAAACTAATCCTCATCCGTCATACTATTTTTGAACGAAAGAATTCAATGTATCAAGATAGTTCCCAAACATATTTCAATACCACATGGCCCAATATCTAAAACCCACATCATACAAAATCCTTATTGCCAACAATTTATAAAAACGCGAAACAAAGTCTTTTACTCGCCCCACAAAGTGAGACATAGGAGCGAGAATTATACTAATTGTTTCTCGAATATGAGTTGCTGTTTTTCGAATTTAAGGTGTTTATCGAAGCACTATACTTTGCGCCTCAACTCCTCATCTATGTGCTGAGTCTATAATAACAACTTTTTGGCATATCTGCGTGAGGTAATAATGATATTGAGGAGATATAAAAAGCATCACTTGCTGATTAGTACAAATAAGGGCGACAAACAAACGTCTGTCGCGCTTATTTTATATTAGAATTCAGGGGAACGTATTACTTGATACCCAACTTCTTTGCAATCTTCTTAGGAAGTGCATCCTTGTGGATAACGATATTCATAGTCTTGTAAGCAACGAATGCCTTTGTAGCATAGAACATGCCCTTGTAAGGACCGTATTCACCCCATGAGTTCTTCACCATGAAGTATTCCTTACCATTGTTATCCTTAGCAAGACCGTAAATGAGCATACCGTGGTCGTCTGTTGTTTCCCAGTTATCATATGCCACCTGACGCATTTCCTGTGTGATTGTCATTTCGTCATCGCCACCAGAGATTGTAGCACCCTTGAAATTATCACCTGTCCAACGAGCAGCGTCAGAACCTGTCTTATCGTTAGCCTTACCATTTGAGGGAACGCTTGCAACACCTGTACGAGCGTTAAAGCCCTTTTCACTTACGTCAGAACCCCATGCAAAAGTATAACCGTTGCGAACAGCTTCGTCCATCACCTGCATGAATTCGTCAAGGGGAAGGTTGTAGCTTTCTGCCCAACGCCAGTTATCCTGAATTTCAAGGATGAACTTAGAATAGAAAGGTTGGTGCATGTAACTTGTAAGAGAAACATAATCATCAGGGTTCAAACCGAGTTCTTCAGCATAAGACTTGGGTGTGAACTTCTTACCGTCAACTTCAAACTCAGTGGGGAGTGCGCCGAAGTAGTTTGTGTAAATAGCGTTCAAGTCCTTGCGCCAAACGGGATTGATCTTCTTGAGTTTACCCTTAGCAAGCGCTTCAACGTAAGCAGTTGTTACAGCGTCAAGCTGGTTTGCGTTAAAGAGAGAGTCACCATAAGGAGTACCAGGAGCGGGCATTGCTGACTGGGGAACGAGACCATGGTGCTTCAAACCGTAAATTGCATCGTAGAAAGAACCACCCTGTGAGAATGAAGCGTCACCGTGAGTGCGGATAGCCTTGTCTGCGCGGTCCATGTAGGTGTTGAATACGAGGTAAGATTCGCAAAGGTCAACTTCACCCTTACCCAAACGAAGCACTTCTGCTTCAAGGAAAGCGTAAGAAGAGTATGCCCAACAAGTACCACTCTGATTCTGGTCCTTGATAGAGGTAATCTTGTTTTCCTTAATAACTTCGTACACAACAGAATCCTTCTTCTCTTGTGCAGTAGCACCAACAGCCAAAGCAGCGAGTGCGAGCGTTAAAAATTTCTTCATTTTTTAAATTATTTAGGTTGTTAAGAATTATTCAGTGATACGGGGAATAGTAACTATAGGTAGCATTGAGACTATAGGAACTATATATTTTGCGATTCCAAGAACGCTTCCACTTCTGCTGTGTGATAAGGAATGCGCTCGTCGCCAAGGAAACGGCAACCGTCGGCAGTTATCAACACATCATCTTCAATGCGGATGCCGCCAAAGTCTTTGTAGGTATCGATAACGTCAAAATTGAGGAAGTCTTTATTGATGCCTTCCTTGCGCCAAAGGTCTATGAGGTCGGGAATAAAATAGATTCCGGGTTCGTCGGTAACAACGAATCCCTCTTCAAGACGACGCCCGAAGCGTAAACTTGCCGTTCCGAACTGACTGCTGGGGCGCGTTTCTGCATCGTAACCTACGTGGATTTGACCAAGACCTTCCATATCGTGAACGTCCATTCCCATCATGTGTCCCAGTCCGTGGGGCAAGAAGAGCGCATGTGCTCCTGCCTGAACAGCATCTTCCGTATTGCCCTTCATAAGGCCGAGCGCCTTTAAGCGTTCTGTCATCAAGCGACACACATCCATGTGCACATCATAGTAACGCACACCGGGACGACAGTGCGTGAGCGCCAAGTCATGGCAATCTACGACAATATCATAAATATCCTTTTGGCGCTGTGTGAATTTACCAGAGATGGGAGTCGTACGCGTGTGGTCCGAACAATAATGGTTTACCGTTTCTGCGCCAGCATCTACGAGCAATAAGCGACCTGCTTCCAACTCGCGGTTAGAAGGATAACCGTGGAGCACTTCGCCGTGCATGGAAACAATACTTTGGAACGAACAGATTGCACCATGAGAAGCGGCAATTCCATCGAGCACGCCACCAATGTAACGCTCTGTCACGCCAGGCTTAGCTAATGACATTGCTGCCGTATGCATCAAGTAACCAATGTGACTTGCACGCTCCATTTCAGCAATTTCTTCTGCCGACTTCTTAGAGCGCAACTTCACTACGGCATTAATCAGCGCCAATGATGCTTCGCCTTTCTGCTTTGAGGGATGAATACCCGTGAGATCCATCAATTGAATCATCGTATCATGGCGATAAGGCGGCAAGAAATGCACCTTTCTGCCCTGCTGTTTTGCTGTAGCAACCATTTCTGCCAACTTTGCCAACGGAGCAGTAGCAGTCACACCACTCTGTTGCGCCATTTCTACAACAGAAGTAACACTGCCGTACCAAACAATATCATCAATATCTATCTCATCACCAACAAGGGTTTCTACTCCACTTTCGCAATCAATTACACCTACGAGTCCATCGCGGTGTTGCCCAAAGAAGTATAGGAAACTACTGTCCTGACGGAACTTGTAGGCGTTGGCGGGATAATTCATCGGTGCATCATTGTTACCGA
>CALCUV010000221.1 GCA_937906765.1 uncultured Prevotella sp. | reverse complement strand
ATCTTTTTTTCAACTCTACTTGATGGGATGTCATATATAGCACCGAAAAATTTAAAGTTATCATATGGTGTAAGATGAGTCCATAATTGTATGAAAGTTTAGAGTTTAAAGTTTAGAGTTTAGAGAAGGGGGAGTGGGCAAGAATTATTACAACAGAAAAGAGGATTACCACGCGAAGTTAAATCCGGACGGTGTTTTCTCCTTTCTCATTTCTCCTTTCTTATTTCAAATGGAGGTTGTGCCCCATGCGTTCCTTTTTAGTTTTCAAGTAACGCTCGTTATATTGATTGGGTTCTACTTCGATGGGCACGTTTTCCACAATCTCCAATCCGTAAGCTTCGAGTCCGACACGCTTAACGGGATTGTTGGACATGAGACGCATTTTTGTTACTCCGAGAAGGTTGAGGATTTGTGCGCCTACGCCGTAGTCGCGTAAGTCGGGGTCGTAACCGAGATGGATATTTGCGTCAACGGTATCCATACCTTGTTCTTGGAGTTTGTAAGCCGCGATTTTTGCCATGAGACCGATGCCACGACCTTCCTGATTCAAGTAGAGCACTACGCCTTTGCCTTCTTCTTCAACCATACGCATGGCGCGGTGAAGCTGTTCTCCGCAATCGCAACGGGCACTGCTGAATATGTCTCCGGTAGCGCATGAAGAATGTACGCGAACAAGGAGAGATTCTCCAGGTTCCCAAGTGCCCTTGATGAGCGCTACGTGTTCGAGACCGTTATTCTTTTGGCGGAAAGGGATGAGGCGGAAGTGGCCATAGGCAGTTGGCATGTCAACTTCTTCACCCTTTTCAACGAGACATTCTTGTTTGAGGCGGTAAGCAATAAGGTCTTTGATGGTAATGATTTTCAATCCTTCGCGTTTCGCAAACTCTTGCAACTGAGGCATACGTGCCATGGTTCCATCCTCGTTAAGGATTTCAATAAGACAGGCTGCGGGCTGAAGACCACAGAGACGTGAGAGGTCAACTGCCGCTTCGGTGTGACCCGCACGGGCAAGAACACCACGATCTTGCGCATAGAGCGGATTGATATGCCCGGGGCGACCAAAGTCTTCGGGTTGGCTGTTGGGGGTCGCCAATGCTTTGATTGTTTCACAACGATCGTGACAACTTACTCCCGTTGTGCAACCTTCGAGTTTGTCAACGGTAACGGTGAAAGGCGTGCCGAGCATACTCGTATTGCGTTGCACCTGAAACTCCAAGTCTAACTGCTTGCAACGTTCCAAAGAGATGGGAGCACAAAGCACTCCGCGACCATGGCGCAACATGTAGTTTACTGCTTCAGGCGTACAGAGTTCTGCGGCCATAATAAGGTCGCCCTCGTTTTCGCGATCTTCATCATCAACTACGACCAGGAATTTACCTTGTTTGTAGTCTTCAAGCGCCTCTTCGATTGAGGCTACGGTATATTTATCTTCCATGTGAGGTTAAGGGTTTGTCAAATTATCATTAGTTTCAGCATTTCGCAAGAATTCGGGATTCGAGCGCTGGAGTTCCTGTCCGATGAGTCCGTGTAAGCGATTCATGCGCTTCACAATCTGTTTGATATCCTTCATTAAGCGTAAGCGGAAACGCCAAATGCGGAACCACATGATGATACCAATGGGGAAGCACACGCCCACAAGGATGTTGTAACGCTTACGGGCAAAGGGATGTGTGTGAGCGTAAACATAGATTTGCGGCAACTTATTGATTTCACGCAAAATCTGTTGGTTTCGCGAATTTGAGAGCTGCTCAACAACGGCTTCAAGACGCTCGTTAAGATCTTCCATAGTGTGGTCCACACGTCGGCGGAAGAAGATGTGCTTATAGTTGGGCGCACGATACAACTTCTTGCGTTCGCGATAGAATTGGAATTCCTCGCTGAGGCGAACGACTTCCGTGTAAAGCGATTCGTAATCGGGGTCGTAGATAACCACTTCTTTCTTCCAAAGATTGCGCTTCGTGCGAATGCCAAAGAGACGGCGGAAGAAGAGCACGTAAGCGTCCTTATTGAATACGACAGAGTCGCGGTTGGCCATAATTGTGAGATACGCACCACAGGGAAGCAGGACAATAGGACTCACCCACGTGCCCAACCAAATAGCTATGCTGCCATCGCGAGCCATTTTGAAGGTAGCGGTGTCCACAATGAAGTAAGCGATAAAGATGAGCACACTCACAATTGCCGGCATGCCAAGACCGCCTTTACCAATAATCGCACCTAATGGCGCACCGATGAAGAAGAACAGGAGGCAGGAGAGGGCAAGCGCCATCTTCTTGTGCCACTCTAACCAGTGGCGGCGCACGAGTCCTTCATTTTGCTCAATGGTTTTGGCTTTCCAATCCAAGTCAAAGATATAAGACTGCACAGAATTGCGAGCGCCTTGAATAGCATTCGAAACCTTACGATGGGTTTCCTTTGCCAGAAGCGAATCAAAGTGAATTACATGTTCAATTGCCGCTAAAAGTTTCGCAGAATCCCTGCGGAGCACCTCAGGATTGCGTAAGTAGGCACGCCTCATGTTATCGTAGTAAGTCGTTCCCAAACTATCCATGACAAGGTTCATGGAGTCAACGCTCTCTTCGATTTGCTGCATGTTCTTCGTTTCCGCCATGTTGCGCAATGCCTCAGCATCCATCAGGCTAAAGTTGGCGTCGAAGTCGATAATAAACTTCTTGTAGTCGAAACTTTCGTGGTCGAAGGGATTTTTCGCAGATTGCTGCAGACCTAAGGCGTTCTGTCCCTGCAGACTTTCATATTGTTCCCCCTGCCAGAGTTCCAGGAACAGGTGTAACTTATCTGCCGACATTTCCAAGCGTCCCGAGTCAGCAAGCACGATTTGCGCACGGTCAAATCCGCGGTCGGTTTTGTAGATAGTTACATCGTAGAGCATGCCCGTTTCAGGAACTTTCTGCTGTACGTAAACGTTGACGTTAGGGATTCCATTATAGAATTGCCCTTCAGGAATTTCCAACACGGGCGAAGTTTGCTTCATGCTGATGAGCAACTGTCGCATGCTGATTTGTGCTTCGGGCGCCGCCTTGTTTTGGAAATAGAAGGACGTGCCAGTGAGCAGAAGCACTACAATCAAGATGGGTTGCATTATGCGCAACAAGGGAACCCCAGCCGCTTTCATAGCCAATAATTCCAGTTGTTCCGCCATGTTACCAAAGGTAATCAGCGACGCCAAGAGCACAGCCAGAGGCAGGGATTGAGGCATCAGCGTGATGCCCATATACCAATAAAATTGCGCCAATATATCCAGCGTAAGTCCCTTGCCGATAAGTTCATCTACGTAGCGCCAAGTAAACTGCATCATAAACACGAAGAGTGTGATGCAGAACGAAGCCGCAAATACAAGCAGGAACTTCTTTAGGATAAAAAGGTCTAATTTCTTTATGAGAGTCATTTCTGTAGTTAACACGGAGAACACACGGAGGTTCCCCCTATTTCGTGGCAAAGATAATATATTTTTACTAAATGGGGTTATAACTCTCGGGGGATATTTTTAAATAAAGGAGTGGGAGAACGTAAAAAGAGCGAATTAACAACCAATGTGGCAGGCATGAATGGGCGATACTTCGTTGTTTAACACATTGTCTGCATCCTCTCTTTCTGACGCCGTAAATAGACGTAGGGATGACGTGCTTGATATGGGTTGAAACCTGAATTCTAATGGTTGTGATGCACATTGAAAATCAGACGGATAAAACAAAACCTTTTTCTGTGAAAACGAAGTTACTAATTGTGCGCCGTAAGTCTCAAACAAAAGTTACAAACTTACTAATTGTTTTCGCTAAGTCTATGTTCGTAATGACGGTTAATCAGTGGGGGATTTCTGAGTGAGACAGTCGAGACGTTTGTTCCTTTCAAGAGGACGCGAGGTTCTAAATGTCGGGAATGGTCTCCTTAAAAGTTAAAATTACAAACAAAATGCAATCTCTGCTTTGCATATAAGATTTTTAATATTACTTTTGCATTGAAAAATGAGTAACATGAACAAGATGGAGCATGTAAGTCTCAGAGATTCAAATGGTAAACATATTTTATTGCGTGTAGCATCCGCTATATTAGCGACGAACTTTTGTTCGCCGCTCGTAATGCGTATTGCTATTAACGGCATGAACAACATGCGCATCGTGTCTTGACAAGATAACTCATAAGGGTAATGCCATGCAATCGATTAACGGGTCGTTTTGCTTGAGGTGTTGCCCTTTTTATTTTGCTTCCCGGCAGTGTGGTTCGTGCACGATGGGAGGAATATTGAAACTCGCAAATTGCGATTGCACTCTGCGTTACAACAAATTGAAACAGATATAAATAACTTAAAACTCTATAGCTATGAATTT
>CALCUV010000220.1 GCA_937906765.1 uncultured Prevotella sp. | reverse complement strand
CAACAAGACACTTACTATCGTCTGCCAAACTATTATGTAACAGGGGTTTAAAATTCTCCCACTGTAATTCGCTCGTGTCTTGGAATTCGTCAATCATGATGTGCTTATAGCGCGTGCCCGTTCGCTCATAGATGAAAGGAATGTCAAAATCGTCAATCATCTCACGGAGGAAGTGGGCCGTATCTGCCAAAATGAAGCGATTGTTCTCCTTGTTCTTTTGACGGAGTGCCTCATTGACCGTGTTGAGAAGCATCATCTCGTTGATGTGTAGCAACATCATTTTGGCGGTGACTATTTTGCGCACCACTTGCCCTACTTCTGTGTATAGAGAGCGATACTTGTCATAGAGTCCGAGGGCAACAAATTTGTCGCGAATGTCTTGCGTTTTTGCCCATGAGGAAAGGTCGTTGAAGTAGTTAAGACCATTCGTTCCGGGAATGCTCTTGAGTTGCTTCACATAGTCTCCCACAGATTTTACCTGCTTAAATGCCGCAATGCGTCGCACAACTCCGATGGGCCCTCTGCTTTTCCCTAACATCTCATTCTCATGGGGCTCCATCTCATTCAGAAGTGCGGCGCCGACTGCCTTTACATGCGTCACGCCATCTTCTTCCACGCGTCCCAAGTCGGCTTTCACGCTGGCCAGAAACTTAGCGTCGCCAATGCTTTTGCGCACTTCTTCGTGTTGCTTGAGATACTCTTCCTTAAAGATGTTGCCCGAGAAGTTTTCTATTTCTCCAAGAATATTCCATGACTTGTCTGCTTCAATGCGTTCGAACATAAAACTGGTCAAGATGCCCATCAAGCGCATTTTCTCTTTGCTTTCCGCCTCGTCCGTGTAAATGTTGATGTCGCTGACAATACTCTTGACGGTTTCGGCCAGTGCCTCCTTGGAATTGATATCTACTCGAAGGTTTGCCGTAAGGTCAAGTTCGTAAGCCAATTCACGCACAATGCTCTGAAAGAAGGAGTCAATCGTCGTGATGCGAAATCTGCTATAATCGTGGAGCATTGCGCTGAGCGCTTGTTGTGCACGATTGCGAATTTGCTGGTCAGAAAGTTGAAGCGCTTGAATTTCAGGTGCCTCCTTAACTCTTTCAAAATAACCTTCCGAACTCTTCAAACACTTGGCAATACCGTTAAGTTGTCCGATAATACGCACTTTCATTTCTGCCGTAGCCTTATTCGTAAAGGTAACGGCAAGAATGTTGCGATAGGCAAAGGGATTGGCAATTAAGAGTTTGATATATTCTACAGCAAGCGTAAATGTCTTTCCGCTTCCTGCTGAAGCTTTGTAAACAAGTAGGGATTTCATGGGCAATTCTATCTTTCAGATTTTTACACAACAGCGTTATGCAAAAGTAAGAAATTAATTCCAAATTTTCAACCTCGAAAGGCAACAAGTCCAACGCTTATTTTCAAACCTATCTTATTTGCAAAAAACGGAATCTCAAATAGTATTTCTTAAGTCACTCTTAGTTTTTCCTAAGTCTCAAACATTTTTTCGGAAGTCACACTTCATTTCCACGCTTTCTGTTTGAGGGTTTCAAGAGTCGGGCTTTCGCGTCTTTTTCACCTAATATATGTTAAATAACACGTGCGCGCAACCGATTTTCTCCAGCCTAAGCAAAGGGGTTTCATTTCTTTTTGTAACTTTGTCGGTTGTATGGACTCCAAAGTCCCAATAGCAAAACTTTCATACGGCACTGGATTCAAGGGCTAACCCTTACATTCATTGCCTAAAATCAACAAAAATTACGACTATGAAAAAAATGCTGCTTTCTCTCGCACTCATCATTGCGGGAACCGTTTGTGCACATGCGCAATTCGAACAGGGTAAGAAATATATCGGCGCTTCGCTCTCTAATGTGTCATTGAATTACAGCAAGGCGAAGGACACGAGCTTCGGCATGAACCTCAATGGCGGTTATTTCCTTGACGATGAATTCTTGGTGAAGGGTGAACTCGGCTATAACTATGAAGGCAAGACAAATGCCTTTAACGTTGGCGCCGGAGCGCGTTATTATTTCGAGCGCAACGGTATCTTTGTGGGCGCAGGCGGAGAGTTGCAATGGCGTGAGCATTTTGGTGCGCGCAATCACGGAAAGACTTTGATTTACTCGCCCGTTGAATTGGGCTATGCCTTTTTTATCAACCGCCATGTTACTGTAGAACCCTCGGTTTACTACAAGGTGTGCTACAATGAGTTTAAGGATTTCAGCGAAGTGGGCTTCAAGATTGGATTTGGAGTGTATTTCTAATTTAGGTTATAAGGTTATGAGGGCGCTTAGCTTTTAGGTTTTAAGGACTATGCAGACCTTAAAGACGGAAAAGACGTTAAAGAGTTTAAAGACCCTAAATACCTTAAAGACCTTCAAAACCTTATAACCTCAAAACCTCAAACCTTATAACCTCACATTCACCTATGCAACTTTCAGAACTTGGCGAATTCGCCCTTATCGAACGTTTGACAAAAGATATTCCACTCTCTCAGCCCTCCACCATTAAGGGGGCGGGCGATGATGCTGCTATATTGGCGCCTTCGGCAGAGAAGCGCACGCTTATCACTTCCGACATGCTCATGGAGGGCATTCATTTCGACCTTGTCTATACCCCGCTCAAGCACTTGGGATATAAGGCGGCGATGGTGAATTTCTCCGACATCTATGCGATGAACGGCAAGCCCACTCAGTTGGTTGTGAACATCGCCGTGGGACGTCGCATCGAGGTGGAGCATCTTGATGACCTTTATGACGGACTCCGCTTGGCGTGTGAGCGTCATGGGGTGGACCTTGTGGGAGGTGACACGACGAGTTCGAAAACGGGACTCGCCCTTTCCTTGACTTGCATCGGCGAAGTGGCGCCCGAAAACATCACACTCCGAAGTGGGGCGAAGGATATGGACCTTATTTGCGTGAGTGGCAATCTTGGTGCCGCCTATATGGGCATGCAGCTCATGGAGCGTGAGAAAGCCATTTTCGAAAGTCAGCGTCACGGTGAAGCTGAAGTAGCACAACCCGACTTTAGTGGGCGTGAATACCTCCTTGAACGCTATCTCAAACCCGAGGCTCGCAAAGACATCGTTGAAAGACTTGCCGAAGCAGGACTCCATCCCACTTCGATGATTGACATTAGCGATGGGCTTGCCTCAGAACTCAAACACCTCTGCAAGCAAGGCAATGTGGGTTGTCGCGTTTACGAAGAGCGCATCCCCATTGACTATCTCACGGCCGTAACTGCCGAAGAGTTTAACATGAACCTCACCACCTGCGCCCTCAATGGCGGAGAAGATTACGAATTACTCTTCACCCTGCCCCTGACTGAGCATGACCGCGCGGCACAACTCGAGGACGTAAAAATCATTGGTTACGTCACTCGCCCAGAACTCGGAGCCGCGCTCATCACTCGCGATGGACAAGAATTCTTGCTCAAGGCGCAGGGATGGAAAGAAGAATAATTAACAAAATGAGAAAGGAGAAAGGAGAAATGAGAAAGACCATGCGGCGTATATATGCATTTACCCTTTAAGGAAGAATTTAAACAGGGGGCTCTTTCTCTTTTGAAATAAGAAACGAGAAAGACCATGCGGCGCATATATGCCCTTATTCATTTCTACTCCCTCCTTGGAGCAGTTCTTCGACTCCCCCCGTATCTCATTTGGCATTAACCCTTTAGGGGAGAATTTAGGCAGGGGATTCTTTCTCCTTTCTCCTTTCTCCTTTCTCCTTTAAAAATGATTTTAACGATAGACATTGGCAACACAAGCGCGAAAGTGGCGGTGTTTGAAGGCGATGAAATCATCTTCAGTGAGCGTGTCGCCACCGACTGGCACACTGAAATCGGGAAACTCCGCGCTTCTTACGCATTTACTGCTTGTGCCGTTTCCAACGTAGCAGGTCCGAACGAAGCGCTTGACCATGCGCTTAAATTACTTCCCTGCCCCGCGTTGCGACTTACTTATACGTCGCCCTACGCTCAACCTTATTTTGAAAGCATTCCTCAAGGTCTCGGCGCCGACCGCCTTGCGGCCGACATTGCGGCCGTGACGCAGATGCCTAATGCTCCCTTGCTCGTTATTGATGCAGGAACGTGTCTCACTTTCGACGTTATTGATGAAACCCACCGTTTTGCGGGGGGAAACATTTCTCCCGGCGTTGAACTTCGCTTAAAAGCCATGCACGATCATACTGCTGCACTGCCCCTCATCTCTGTTGAAGGCGAACTTCCCGACCTTGGATATGACACGGAGACTGCCTTGCGCGGTGGTGCAATTAACGGAGTGAAATTTGAGATAGAAGGTTACATCCGCATGTGCCGAAAGCGCTTCCCCAACCTTCACGTGTTTTACACAGGGGGTAACCATTTTGAATTTTCAACCGACGTAGCGCCCTGCATCACTCACGACCCACACCTCGTGCTTCGCGGATTGCGCGAATTGTGTCGGTAAGACTCAAGCATTTACGTCATTCCCATAACTCCCTCTAAGAGCGCCGAAATTCTATTAGAAATAAGCGCCACAATTTGAGACTTTAAACGCCCAGTTTGGGTACTTAATTTTTGCTAAGTGGATGATTGTTTTAAGCAGACCTCATCAAGGGGCGCTACAGTCAAACATTCCGCTTCAAAAGTAGCAGCAAAAACACCTCGACAAACTAATGTATAGAAAACTCCTTTTTTCCGCTTCAATCCTCTTCGGAACGCTTTGTGCCGTGGCACAAACGAATGGTTCCAACTCGCCTTACTCGCGCTATGGTTACGGACTTCAGAACGACCAAGCGCAGGGTTTTAACAAGGGTATGGCAGGGTTGGCCTATGGTATGACTGACGCCAAGCAACTCAACTTTAAGAATCCCGCGTCTTACGCATCCATTGACTCGCTGACGCTCATCTTTGACATCGGTTTCTCACTCCAATATGCCAGCCTTGAACAAAATGGCGCGAAGAAGAATGCCAACAACTCGTCAATCGATTACATCATGGCGGGAATGCGACTTGCGCCCAATTTAGGTATGTCTATTGGGATGATGCCCTATACTACGATTGGCTATAACATGAACACGACTACGAAATTCATGCAACCCACGGGCGAAGTGACACAGACGGAAACGTATCAGGGTGACGGTGGTTTGCATGAGGTGTTTGTGGGGTTGGGTTACCGTCCCTGGAAGAACCTTTCGGTAGGCGCAAACGCGGGTTACCTTTGGGGTTCGATGGAAAACAGCGTTTATGCCTCATATGACAATAACAACATCAGCGCTCGCCGACGTCTTTACGCCGCAGATATTCGTACGTACAAATTAGACTTTGGTGTGCAATATCATCAGCGCATTAATCGCAACAATACGCTTGTTCTGGGTGCGACTTACGGATTTGGACACGAGGTAAACCGTCCTGCCTTCTACATTGACCAACGCATTACGTCGAATCAGGGAAGCGTGGGCGACACTACGCGAATTGCGAATGCCTTTGAGTTGCCCCACACGTTCGGAGTGGGAGCTGCGTGGAACCATCGCGGAAGGTTGCGCGTGGGTATGGATTATACGTTGCAATTATGGGATGGTTGTCGCACGCCTGAGTTGATTAACAACAATTATCAGGTAGCCACAAACAGTTTTCAGAATAGTCACACGTTTACTCTCGGAGGTGAATACGTGCCCAGACCTAACAGTCCTTACTGGCACCAACAGATTCGCTACCGTTTCGGACTCTCAATGTCCACTCCCTATACAAAAGTCAACGGCATGGAAGGTCCGCGTCGCTATAGCGCAAGTTTGGGCGTCGGCATCCCTATCCGCAACGCTTGGAGCAATCGTAGTGTCGTGAACATCTCTGCGCAGTATGAGCGTGTAGAACCTAAGTTTAGCGGTATGATTACTGAAAATTACTTCCGTCTCTGCCTCGGAATGACATTCAACGAAATGTGGTTCAGCAAGTGGAAGGTAAGATAAATTAAAGTTGGGGTGATGGTCGCGTTTAAAGACTTTAAAGATTTTCAACCTCACCTCCTACCCCTCAAATCCTAAATCCTCGCCAATGCGATTCCTTATTCTCCTCCTTTTGTTTCTCCCCCTTGCCTGCACCTCTGACGCGCCACCCATGGGAATGCAGATAAACAACCGCGACTCACTCCCCGTGATGGAGACAAGGGGTGTGTCGAAACTCATTTCTGACTCTGGCATCGTTCGCTATAAAGTAATTGCCGAAGAATGGCTAGTGTATGACAAGACAATGCCACAACGTCAGGAATTTCCGAAAGGTGTTTACCTCGAACGCTATGATAACAATCAGAGTGCGAATCTCTTTATCACGGCAGACACTGCCTATTGCTTTGACCAGTATCTTTGGAAGCTCCGTGGCAGAGTCTTGATGAACGATCGCCAAAAGCAGGTCACCTATACTTCAGAAGAACTCTACTGGGATATGCGTGAGCACAAATTTTACTCAAACGTCCCCATGAAAATCCAAGAACCCGACCGCCTTATCCAAGGTGATCGCTTCGAAAGCAATGAACAGATGACCACTTATAAGGTGAGTCGTTCGAGTGGGTATATGCCGCTGAACGATTCCAAATCTAAGAGTGATTCTGTCACTACGACAAAACCCGCAATCGCTCTTGACTCTGTGAAAGAAGGTAAGTTGGACAAACCTATTAAAACTACGCCTAAGAAACCCGTTCTGAAGCAGCAATCAAAGTCTAAACCGCAGATTCCACAGTTTAATAAACAACCCTTGCAACTGAAACCCAGATTCGGAGATAAGCAACGCGCAATGCCAAGTCGGTAATGCGGACGCTCTGACCTGATTGAAACAGCAAACTTTGGCGTGGAGATAAGAACATAAGGGGCAAAAGTTGCTTTCGTTGCCTCCTTGTGAGAAAGAAAACGGCATTTGGCGCCTCCCACTCAATAAGCGCTCCGCTCATTTCACCTTTAAAGCTAATACACTTAAGATTCATGACTGACACCAATTCACCCCCCCCCCCTATAGTCTTAACGAAAGAAGAACGTCAAGAACA
>CALCUV010000219.1 GCA_937906765.1 uncultured Prevotella sp. | reverse complement strand
GCATCAAGGGATTCGGAACCTTTAACATGGAACCCGAAGAAGTCGCCCACTTCTTCCGCGACATCTTCGAAATCTCCCACAACTGCCGCTTCAATAACTGTATGCACATCAACGAACCTGGTTGTGCCGTCCTCGAAGCATTAGAAAATCACCAACTCGCCCCCAGTCGCTACGCTTCTTACCTTTCTATGTTGGAAGATAAAGACGAAAGTAAGTATAGGGCGGGGATGAAGTGATGAGTTTTTCTGAAAAAATAGTTCTTCTTATTAATACACAACGTGTAAAGAGGAAAATATTGGGCAAAAACTTTGTCACTTATATAAAATATAGTAACTTTGCACACAGAAGTTAGTGAGGGGTCCGAAAAGGGTTCCTCACTTTTCTTAATAAACTGGATATTTGCGCATGTCGGTTTCTTGGAAGGAACTGCGGTCCTTGGGAAGAAACGGTCTTTATTGTTAGGATGTGCGTAGGTGTTCGTATTTAAATTCTTAACAATACATGATTGATAAAAGTATCGTTAAAAAGTTGGTGGATGAGTGGCTTGAAGGTAAGGAATATTTCCTTTGCGACCTCTCTATCAGCGCTGATGCACGCATTGTGGTAGAAATTGACCATGAAGAAGGCGTGTGGATTGAAGACTGTGTGGAATTGAGCAAGTTCATTGAGGCTGGTCTCGACCGTGAGCAGGAAGACTTTGAACTTGAAGTGGGCAGTGCCGGTATTGGTCAACCTTTCAAAGTGTTGCGCCAGTATGAAATCCACTTGGGAGAACAAGTGGAGGTATTGACTCGCGAGGGCAAGAAATTTGTGGGCGAACTTTCGAATGTGACTCCCGAAGAATTCACCGTGACGGTGACACAGAAGGTAAAGAAAGAAGGTCAGAAGCGCCCCGTTATGGAAGAAGTGGACTACACATTTAAATATATGGATGTGAAGTACACAAAATATGTGATTGATTTTAAATAATTAAAACAACAAAAATAGAAATGAGGCAGGGGAGAAATGCTCTTGTCTCAAACTACTTTTTTATGGCAAAGAAAAAAGAAGTGGCTCCAAGCCTGATTGACACGTTTGGCGAATTTCAGGAAATGAAGAACATTAACCTCACTACGATGGTGGGTGTGTTGGAAGAAAGTTTCCGCAGTGTGATTGCAAAAATCTACGGTTCTGACGAAGGTTTCAACGTGATTGTAAACCCAGACAAGGGAGACTTTGAAATCTATCGCGACCGTGTGGTTGTTGCAGACGAAGATGTAACTGATGAGAACAAGGAAATCCCCCTCTCTGAAGCGCAGAAGATTGCTGAGGACTATGAAGTGGGTGAAGAAGTAACGGAGAAGATTGACTTCCTCAAGTTTGGTCGTCGCGCCATCTTGACACTCCGTCAGACATTGGCAAGTAAGATTCTTGAACTCGAACATGACGCACTCTATAACAAGTATGCCGACCGTGTGGGTGAAATGATTGCTGCTGAAGTGTATCAGACTTGGAAGAGCGAAGCCCTCCTTCTTGATGAAGATGGCAACGAACTTCACTTGTTGAAAAACTCTCAAGTTCCCCGCGACTTCTTCCACAAGGGCGACCATGTGCGTGCGGTAATCGACCGTGTTGATAATGCGAATGGTAACCCCAAGATTTACTTGAGTCGCACTTCTCCCATGTTCCTCCAGCGTTTGCTCGAAACGGAAATTCCTGAAATTGCTGAAGGTGTGATTCGCTTGCAACGTGTGGCGCGTATTCCTGGCGAACGTGCAAAGATTGCAGTAGATAGCACAGACGAACGTATTGACCCCGTAGGCGCTTGTGTCGGTGTGAAGGGCGCTCGTATCACCAGTATCGTTCGTGAACTTCACAATGAAAGCATTGACGTAATTCAGTATTCTCCCAACCCTCGCATTCTCATCGCTCGCGCTCTTGCGCCTGCTGAAATCTCAAGCATTGAGTTGGACGAAGAAAACAAGAAGGCAGACGTGTTCTTGAAACCCGACCAAGTTTCGTTGGCAATCGGTAAGGGCGGTCAGAACATCAAGTTGGCTAGTTTCTTGACGGAATATACTATTGACGTGTTCCGCGAAGTGGATGGTAACGAGGAAAATGACTACAAGCTTGATGAGTTTAATGATGAAATTGACCAGTGGGTGCTTGATGCTATTAAGTCTATCGGACTTGAAACGGCAAAGCAAGTGTTGAACGCTCCCCGCGTGATGCTCATCGAAAAGGCAGACCTTGAAGAAGACACCGTTGACGAAGTGCTTCGCGTGCTCCGTGCACAGTTTGAAGAGGCTGCACAATAATTGGTATCTTAAGTTTCGCAAGTAGTTGGTGAGGAGATTGTAAAGAAAAGTGCTGGATTTCAATTCTCCAGCAGATGATGCATTAGAGGTAAAACAATAACTCAAATTGTTGAAATTATTAGGGCATATTGTTTTCCCTGTTTGAGGAATTATTTTTCTTAAGATTGATAGTGTTTTTGGCGAGATAAGAATGGCCCTACGGAAGCGCTGGATTGGCAACAAAATCAGCGTTGTGCGTACCGCAAATAGTTTCGTTCTTCGCTCAGAAAACCGCTCAACTTGCAAACTTAAATCCATCTTCCTGCGTCTGAGACAGACGCGCTAACCACATTTCAAAGAGCGGGTGACTCCTAATTCACCTAATTTATTTCAAGACACAGAATGAGTATCAGATTAAATAAAGCAATCAAAGAATTTAACGTCGGCTTGCAAAACATTGTTGATTATCTCAATGCCAATGGCGGTTCGCTTAAGGGCGATCCTAATGAGAAAATCAATGATGAGCAATATGCCTTGCTCCAGAAGCAGTTTGGCGCCGACAAAGCCCTTCACGATGAGGCTGCAAAGATTTTCAGCAAGCCCGAAAAACCTAAGAAGGAAGAGACTCCTGCAGAGGCTGAAGTAACAGTCGCTGTAGAGGAAACTCCTGCCGAACCCGTTAAGAAGAGTAAGCCTGCTAAGAAGGAAACTCCTAAGGCGGAAACGACTCCTGAGAAGGAGGAGGCTCCTAAGGCGGAAGATGCGCCCAAGGTGGAAACGGTTGTTGAAGAAAAGCAGACTCCTGTCGTTGAAGAAAAGCAGGAACCCAAAGAAACAGTGTCCCTGGAAAATATAGAACCACAAGAAATGCAGATGGAAAAACAAAATCCGGAAACAAAAAACATGGAAGAAGGGGATGATGTATT
>CALCUV010000218.1 GCA_937906765.1 uncultured Prevotella sp. | reverse complement strand
CCCTCTACACGTAAGTACCCCGGCATCATCTTCCAGATGGAGCGCGAACCAGGTAATCAGATTCTCGAAGTTAAGGGTCTCAGAGCGGTTGCTGATGACGGCACCGTACTTTTCAACGATGTCAACTTCACTGTTGAGAAGGAAGAAAAGGTGGTATTCCTCAGTCACGACCCTCGCGCTATGACTGCCCTCTTTGAAATTATCAACGGCAACCGCAAGGCGGACGCTGGTACGTACAACTGGGGTGACCATCACTACAGCTTACTTACCCCTTGATAACGCTGCCTTCTTCAATACCGACCTCAACATGCTCGACTGGCTCATGCAATACGGCGAAGGCAACGAAGTATATTTCAAGGCATTCCTCGGTCGCATGCTCTTCAAGGACGAAGACATTTTGAAGAAGGTGAACGTGCTCTCAGGGGGTGAAAAGATGCGTTGTATGATTGCCCGCATGCAGTTGCGCAATGCGAACTGCTTGATTCTCGACACGCCCACCAACCACTTGGACATGGAAAGTATCCAGGCATTTAACAATAACTTGAAACTCTACAAGGGTAACATCCTCTTCGCTTCTCATGACCACGAGTTTATCAACACTGTAGCTAACCGCGTCATCGAACTTACGCCCAATGGCACGATTGACAAGCTCATGAACTACGAAGACTACATCCGTGACGAACGTGTGAAGGAACTCAAGGCGCGCCTTTACGGAGAATAATTCAGAGTACAACGAACAGAGTACAGAGTACAACCTCCATGCGGGAACTTAAACGTTGCAACTTTAGTGCGGAGGAAATCTGTCACTCAATGAACGGAACTAAAAAACTAAAATTATGACTGAAAAAGAAGAACTTCTCAACGAAGAAACTATCGATACCACTGCACAGGAAGAAACTTCTGCGCAGGAACCTGCTGAAGCAACTACAGAACAAACGGAAGAAACTCCTGCGGAAGAACCTCGCGAATTGACCGTAGAGGAAAAGCTGGCGGAGGCTGAAGCTAAGATTGAAAAACTCAACAATGCCATGCTCTACAAGGTGGCTGAATTTGAAAATTATCGCAAGCGCACCATCAAGGAAAAGGCAGACCTCATTCTTAATGGTGGCGAGAAGACAATTACGTCTCTCCTCCCCGTGCTTGACGACCTTGAACGTGCTATGCAACACATGAATGATGCTACTGACGTAGCTTCACTTCGCGAGGGTGTGGAACTCATTATAAATAAACTAAACACAGTGTTGAGCGAACAGGGATTGAAGCGAATTGACACGAAGAATGCGGAATTTACTACCGACCTTCACGAAGCCATTGCCTTTATTCCCGCTCCCACCGACGACCTCAAGGGTAAGGTGATTGATTGCGTACAGGCGGGTTACATGCTTAACGAAAAGGTGATTCGCTACGCTAAAGTTGCAGTAGGACAATAACATACAGAGTTATGGAAAACGATTATTATAAAATTCTCGGCGTGGAGCGTAATGCTACTGCTGAAGAAATCAAAAAGGCATATAAGAAGGTTGCCATTAAATATCACCCCGACCGTAATCCTGATAATAAGGAGGCGGAGGAGATGTTTAAGAAGGCGGCCGAGGCTTACGACGTCTTGCGTGACCCCGACAAGCGTGCACGCTACGACCAATTTGGTGCAGAGGGCGTGAATGGTGCTGGAGGATTCGGCGGATTTGGCGGTTTCGGCGCAGGAGGCATGGACCTCAATGACATCTTCGCACAATTTGGCGATATCTTCGGTGGACACTTTGGTGGCAGTGGATTTGGCGGATTTGGTGGCGGACGACGTCAGCAACCCCGTAAATTCAAGGGTAGCGACCTCCGTATGAAGGTTTCCCTCTCGCTTGAAGAAATCAACACGGGTGTCACCAAGAAGTTTAAGGTTAAGAAGGATGTTACTTGCACATCATGCCAAGGATCAGGTTGTGCCGAAGGAGCACATCCTGAAACGTGTGCTACGTGTCAAGGTTCGGGTTATGTGGTACGCACCAAGCAAACCATGCTCGGCATGATGCAAACACAGGACGTTTGTCCCTCATGTCATGGTGAGGGTACTATCATCAAGAATCAGTGTAAGCATTGTCATGGCGAAGGTGTTGTAGCCGGCGAAGAAATCGTTGAAATCGAAATTCCCGCTGGTGTACAAGACGGCATGGTAGTCACCGCTCGTGGTAAGGGTAATGCAGGACGTCATAGCGGAGTAGCGGGAGACATTCAGGTGTTTATCGAAGAACAAGCGCATCCCGAATTTCTCCGTGATGAAAACGACCTTATCTACAACCTTCTCCTCACCGT
>CALCUV010000217.1 GCA_937906765.1 uncultured Prevotella sp. | reverse complement strand
CTTTATGCTTCTTCATTTTGACCTTGATGCGGTCGAATCCTTCACCGAAGACACCCAGCACCTTACTCTGGCTGACGAATGCCTTGGGGTCGATGGATTGAATCACGCTGAGCAGACTTGCGCTCTCACGCTTGCGCGCCAATACGAGAAGTACCTTCGATTCATTCTTCGTGTACCAACCCGTTCCGTTTAAAACGGTAACACCTCTGCCCATCGAGTTAATGGTAGCCGCTATTTCCTCATACTCTCTTGAAATGATGAGGAACTGTACCGATTGGCGACCACGGTCAATGATGTAATCGACTGTAATGTTGAGCAACAAGAGAATGGTGAAACCATAAAGCAAACTGCTCAAGTTACGGTCGGGAAGGATAAGGCAAGAAGAAACGATAACTACGTCGCAAAGCATCATCATCTGTCCGAGAGTGATGTCTTTATACTTGTTAATTATCGCGGCAATAATATCCGTTCCGCCAGTTGAACCATTGTTGAGGAATACCATACCAAGCCCAATGCCTTCAATACCTGCAGCATAAATTGCAGCCATAAAAGCATTGTCGCCAACAAGAAGAGGCAGACCTTTGACTATGTTATTCTCCAACAACTCGGGGTGCATCGTGCCATAGTATTCCATGGCTTGCTTTACAAGTCCCAAGAGGAAGGTTAGCATAAATACGCCGTAGATGGTCTTTAAGCAAAACTTCCATCCAAGCACTCTAACGGCAGCAATGAGCAACAGACCGTTGATAATGAAGAATGAATATTCTACGGGGAAACCTGTGCCGTAAAAAATGATTGACCCCAAACCCGCTACACCTCCACCAGTGAGTCCGTAGGGTATTTGGAAACAGTTGAAACCAATGGCATAGCAAAGTAAGCCAAATGTAATGATGAGGTAAGACTTTACCTCCTGAAAGATGTTTATTTTAAGTGGTTTCATAAGGGGTGCTGTCTTTTATGAAAGAAGCATATTGATGTGGTGAAGCGTTTACTTCACCACAATATTAATAATGCGACCCGGCACAACAATCATCTTAACGATGGTTTTTCCGTCGAGGTACTTCTTTGTGAGTTCACTTTCCAATGTTGTCTTCTCGATGTCTTCCTTAGTGGCATCAACGGGGAAGTCAAGCGTGAAACGGGTCTTACCGTTAAAGGAAACGGAGAGCGTAACGTTGTCTTCCTTCATCTTGCTTTCGTCATAGGCAGGCCAAGTTGCGTCACAAACGCTACCTTCATTGCCCATGCGGTTCCAAAGTTCCTCTGCCATGTGAGGAGCAAAGGGAGCGAGGAGAATAACCATCGTTTCAAGAACTTCCTTGTTATTACACTTTTGCTGAGTAAGTTCGTTAACCGCCACCATGAAAGCAGCAACAGAAGTGTTGTAAGAGAAGTCGTTGATGTCTTCAGTTACCTTCTTAATCAACTTATGAAGTGTCTTGAGAGATTCCTTTGTGGGTTCGCCAGTTACGACACAGAAGTTGTCTTGCTTGTCAAAGAAGAGGTTCCAGAAGCGACGCAAGAAGCGGAAACAACCATCTATGCCGTTGCTATCCCAAGGTTTGCTCTGGTTAATGGGACCGAGGAACATTTCATAGAGACGCAATGTGTCAGCACCGTAACGTTCTACAATCTTATCGGGATTTACAACGTTGAACATGGATTTTGACATCTTCTCAACGGACCATCCGCAAATGTAATTGCCATCTTCGAGGATGAATTCGGCAGTTGCAAATTCGGGACGCCAAGCCTTGAACGCTTCTATGTCAAGAACGTCGTTTTCTACGATATTTACATCTACGTGCAAGGGAGTTACGTCATACTGTTCCTTCAAACCGAGACTCACGAAAGTATTGGTGTCCTTGATGCGATACACAAAGTTCGAACGACCTTGGATCATGCCCTGATTCACTAACTTCTTGAAGGGTTCTTCTTGCTTGCTTACGCCAAGGTCAAAGAGGAACTTGTTCCAGAAACGTGAATAAATCAAGTGGCCAGTAGCATGTTCGGAACCGCCAATATAAAGGTCAACATTCTGCCAGTAATTGCCCACTTCTTCACTGAGTAATCCCTTATTGTTATGGGGATCCATGTAACGGAGATAGTAAGCCGAAGAACCCGCAAAACCTGGCATTGTTGAAAGTTCCAAGGGGAACACCGTAACGTTGTCAATCTTGTCATTCTCTACGATACAGTTGTTCGCCGTATCCCAAGCCCATTTCTTTGCATTACCGAGAGGAGGTTCTCCTGTTTCCGTAGGAAGGAATTTATCTACTTCAGGCAATTCTATAGGTAAGCAAGACGCAGGAATCATTTGAGGCATGCCGTCTTTGTAATAAACGGGGAATGGTTCGCCCCAATAACGCTGGCGACTGAAAATTGCATCGCGGAGACGGAAGTTAACTTTTACGCGTCCGAGGTTGTTTTCCGTTACAAACTTCTTTGTGGCAGCGATTGCTTCTACCACAGAAAGATCGTTGAGAGAGAAACCCTTGAGCGTTTCCTTTCCTGCCGCGGGAGAGTTCATTACTGTGCCTTCTTTCGCATCGAAACTTTCTTCCGTTACGTCAGCTCCTTCAATCAAGGGAATAATGGGAAGACCAAAGTGCTTTGCAAATGCGTAGTCACGAGAATCATGTGCGGGTACTGCCATAATAGCGCCCGTTCCATAACCAGCAAGAACATAATCTGAAATCCAAATTGGAATACTTTCTCCAGTAAATGGATTTAAGGCATAGCTTCCAGAGAATACACCAGTCACGCGGCGGTCAGCAATACGTTCGCGCTCTGTTCTCTTTTTTGTAGCTTCAAGATAGGCTTCAACTGCAGCCTTTTGTTCAGACGTAGTGAGCTGTGAAACAAGTTCGCTTTCGGGAGCAAGTACCATAAAGGTAACTCCGAATATGGTGTCGGCGCGTGTCGTAAAGATGGTGAATTCAATGTCACTATCCTTCACGCGGAACTGCATTTCCGTACCCTCTGAACGACCAATCCAGTTGCGCTGTGTTTCTTTAATTGAGTCGGTCCAGTCAATCGTGTTGAGTCCGTCAAGTAAGCGTTGTGCGTAAGCGGATACGCGTAAGCACCATTGCTTCATCTTTTTCTGCACAACGGGATAACCGCCACGCTCACTCACTCCGTCAATCACTTCATCGTTAGCAAGCACCGTTCCTAAGGCAGGACACCAGTTTACCATGGTTTCCCCGAGGTAGGCAATGCGATAGTTCATCAACACTTCCTGTTGCTCTACGCTGCTCATGGCTTTCCATTCTTCGGCTGTGAAATGGAGCTCTTCCGAGCAAGCAACGTCAAGACCATGAGCCGTACCCTTTTCTTCGAACAAGGCAATGAGTTTTTCGATAGGTTGAGCCTTTTGGCAGGTGTTGCAATAGAAAGAGTTGAACATCTGTTGGAAAGCCCATTGTGTCCAATGGTAATAACCGGGTTCGCAAGTGCGCACTTCGCGACTCCAATCGAAGCAGAAACCAATCTTATCCAACTGTTCGCGGTAGCGATTGATGTTTTCAGAAGTGGTAATTGCGGGATGCTGACCCGTTTGGATGGCATATTGTTCGGCAGGAAGACCGTAGGCATCGTAACCCATGGGGTTCAACACGTTGAATCCGTTCAAGCGCTTGTAACGCGCAAAAATATCAGAGGCGATATAGCCGAGAGGGTGTCCCACGTGAAGACCCGCCCCTGAGGGGTAGGGGAACATATTCAACACGTAGTACTTGGGGCGTGAATTATCTTCGACAACGTTATACGTGCCGTTCTTCGCCCATGTCTCGCGCCATTTCTTTTCAATGTCAATAAAATTGTATTCCATATCTTTGTTGTTGTTATTTCAGCTTGTTATTTTCTTGAAAGAGTAGTTGTTACGCGCATATCCGAAATACGGGAAATAAAGTTACTAAGATTTTAAATTAAGTCTCAAAGAATTTCAATTAAGTTACTTATAGTTTTTCGTATAAGAGATTGCGCAAAGATGAAGTCTGTTTATGCGGTTTTTAGGTGCTTACGTCTTTTAACTTCAGCCCATATAGCGAGCAAAAGAAATACAAGGATGACTCCTATTGCTATGAAGGCGATGCTTGTTGTAGTACCAACCGACGCCGGACGGAATTCCATTTTGATTTCATGCTCACCTGCAGGCACGCGTAACGCACGTAATACATAATTGACGCGTCCGAGTGCTGCCTCTGTGCCATCTATGGTCACCGTCCACCCAGGATAATAGATTTCAGAGAAGACTACGACGCCACCTTCGGCACTCTTCACCTTGTAATGCATCTCATTGGGAGCATAACTTGTGAGTTCAACGGTGCCTTGTCCGAGATTCGTAGTTTCAAGTGTGCTACGGAAACGCTCATCTGCCACCGCCTCATGCTTAGTGTCCATTCCGTGGAGTGCCGCTATTTCTTTGTCGGCATTAGGCACGAATTCCAGTTTGTCAACAAACCACGCGTTGCCGTTGTGATAGTAGTTCTCTACGGCGATTGCTTGTTGCTTTCTGCCGAGAATGAAATACTTCGTGTTAAGCATGTTCAAAACGGGCGCGATAGAGTCCATGTTGACGCGGGTCATATCTCCAGCGGCACTGCTCAAGGCTTGTGTAAACGCATTTAACTCGCGGTTGAGATGATGATCAATCAAGTCTTGATAGCGATGGAGTTTCGCGGCATGATATCCGCCAATGCTCTTATGATAATAGCTTGTCTCGTTCGTAGTTTCGTTAAAGGGATTACCCGCTCCCAAGTTTGCCACGCGATAACTCAACGATGTGTCGGCAAGAATCTGCTGGTCGGCAGGAGTTGGGGCAAAACCCTGCATTTGTGTCACGGGGTTAGAGAAGGATTCGTCATTGAGATACTTCTTATTCACATTCCACATGTCGGCAAGCGTAATGATGCCCACAAAACCGACAACTGCCCACGCAGGTACCTTTTTAATCGCCCACAATCCAAGCATGATGCTCACCGCAAGGCAAAGCAATCCGGAATTAAGGGCAGAAGATGAAAGTATGTCGTGATGCATGCTCACGATGGATGCTTTCAAACTGCTCGTAAAGTGAGGGTCGAATCCCCAACTGTTCATGTTGTTGAGCGTATAGGCATCGCTTTGTGACAGACAATCACCTGCAAGTCCGGGGAAGAAAGCAAGGAGCAAGCAAAGTCCAGTTGTAAACACCGAGGCTACTCCCATTCCGATGCGTCCTGCTTTTGTTCCGAACAAGGTCTCAGGAGCACGCAATGCCTTTGCTAAGGCGAGTGTCGCCAAGAGGGGAAGGGTGAACTCTGCCACTACGAGTGCCGAACTTACCGTACGGAATTTGTTGTACATCGGTAAGTAGTCAATGAAAAAGTCGGTCACGGGCATCAAGTTCTTACCCCATGCGAAGAGGAAGGAAAGCACTGTTGCCAAAACCAAAGCCCATTTCACAGGACCGCCTACGTAGATGATGCCTAATACGAAAAGGAAGCAAATCACCGCACCTACGTACACCGGACCTACAGTAAAGGGTTGGTCTCCCCAATATTCCATAATGCCGGGAGGATATGCTTGTCCGCCTGTCATTTGTTGGAACTGGTAAGCGTTATTGCGGTATTCGTTATACCCATCTAATTTTTCTACGTCCTTACGGTCGAGAATGCTTCTCGAACCCCCGCCTTTGTATTCGGGAATGAGGAGCGTCATGGTTTCATCTATGCCGTAACTCCACTGAGTGATGTAGTCGCGGTCAAGACCTTCTGTCGCTTTCTGTCCAGAAGAGGGCGCCGGAGTCAGTTCTGATTTTCCGCGCATAGACTCTTTGGAGTAAGTGTATGTGTGGTAAAGGTTCGGAAGATTCGCTAAAACACCCAAGATTCCTGCAAAGGCAATAACTCCCGTGGCTTTCAACCAAGTCTTAACGGTTAACGGTGAAGGGTTAACGGTTAACGGGGAAGACTTAAGGGGTGACGAAGTCGCATTTCCTTTCTCCTTTCTCCTTTCTCCGTTATTCTTTCCCAAAAGTGCGGCTACGCCATAACAAATCGTCAAGAGCGCCATCAAGAAGAGGAAGTAGTACGACATTTGTACGTGGTTGCTCATGATTTGCAGAGCGGTAAAGAGCGCTGTTACGGCACCGCCCCAGAGCAGTTTCCCACGGTAGCAAAGAATCATCCCACCTATGGTTGGCGGAATGAGCGCCAAGGTCATAACTTTCCAAATGTGTCCCGCCGCAATGATAATGAAGAAATAGGATGAGAATGCCCACGCTACGGCACCTACTGCCGACACCCAGGGCTTGATGTTAAAGCAGCGCAACAAGATGTAGAATCCTAACAGGTAGAGAAACACGTAGTTTAACACGCCTGTTGTGCCCAACCCATAGACACAGTAAATCGCGTCAAGGAGGTTTCCTGAATCGTAAGAGGGAGACACTTGGTAAGTAGGCATACCTGAGAACAACGAACCCGTCCATCGGGTGCGCTCTCCGGTTTCTGCTAAATGCTGTAACTGTTCTTGTCCGAGACCAATGGAGGCTACGGTGTCATGACCGCCTAAGACGAGTCCCTCGCTGATAGGTGTTGAAAAGTACACGAAACTAATCACCAAGAAGGCGAGAATCGCTAAGGCGTCAGGGGCGATATTCTTGAAAAACTTAATCATCAAATGGAATTTAGATGTTACGGAAGTCTTTGCGTATTCCTTAGATTTTAATCTAAAAGGCGCTTTATCGTGGCAAAGTTAGTTAAAAAACTTTTATTATGGAGTGTATTCTGAAGAGAGTTTTTTGAATGTGGGGTGAAGACGGAGTTTGAAAGTTGCCGAACCGATGGATTTTTTGAAGGGAGAAAGTTGCTGAAAAATCCTTAAAATCCCCGATTAAATCGCGCTTTCTGAAGGTTGGTTTTTCCTCTCGAAGGGGGGCTGAATCCTCGAATTTTCGTGACAAACCCTTGGAGAGTTGAAACAAAATTCCACTTTCTTGAAACTAAACCTTACTTTCGAAAAACAAACCCTTAAAGAATTTTTCTAAAGTCTCAAATTAAATTTCCAGTTTGAGGGTTTGTGGCGCATCTGATTATTAGCGGCTTAACTGATTGGGATATTCGAGAAAAAGAAGCACTTGAATCCTTAAAATAATCTAAAAAAAGCGTTTGGGGGCTGTTATTCCAAAAAATGTGATTATTTTTGCAAACTGAAATATTATATATAAAACAAAAAAGGCGCCATTTTAGAGGACTTGAATGGACTTTCAGAGCCGAAAGACATTGACTTAACTCCTTGTGTCGCCGTAAGATTATACCTCCAATTTATGAAACATAACGCTATTCTTGCTATCCTCGTCAGCATGTTGCTCGCGACGTTTGCGTCGTGTGGTAGCGGAGAAGATTATACCGTTATAACGCTGTCGCCCTCTACGTGTGTGGTTACTAACGTACAGATGGGCAAGATTCCTTGTGTGGTGACGCTGAAAACTCAAGAAGGAAAAGACAGCACTTATGTTGCTTCGATTACGGGAGCAAACTATCCGATGAGCATTGACCACTATGGCGGTCGCATTTTTAATGTCGATTCTTTGCCTTATGGTTGTGATGCGGCGAAAATCACTTTTGCGGCGCTTGCTTCTTCAGGCACATTGGCAATTAACTCTTTGAGTCAGGACGTTGACACATTCTTTGTAGCGACAGACAGTACAGATTTCCGCCAACCCCGTAAGGTGACGGTTTATGCGCCTGATGGCATCGCAAAGCGCTCTTATATGTTGGAGGTGCGCGTACATAAGGAAGAGGGTGACGTGTTTAAGTGGCAACAGTTGACTAATGGTCTCGATGCTTTCGCAGGTGTAACCCTGAATGACGCTCTTGCGCATGAGGGCATCCTTTATGCTTTTGGCGAAGAGAATGGTCAGTCTGTGGTTCTTACTGCTTTGGCAACTTCTCCCACATCCTGGAGCAAACAAGACGTAAATGCAACGGTGACTTCGCCTATTGTTTATGACGGAGCGTTTTATGCGCTCAGCGAAGGTGCTTTGATGAAATCTGCTGATGCTTTGACTTGGGAAAATGTCGCAACAGGTCTCTCCAATCCCTTGTTTACGCTCGTTGCAGGCACTACTGCTCTTTATGGCGTTACGAATGAAGGTTTTGTTGTAAGTATTGATGGTCAGACTTGGACACTCCAGGAGGCTGATGAACCTAACTACCTTCCCACGGAGAATTGTTCGGCTGCTTGTTTGCCTTCCCCTACGGATGATTTGTTTGAAGACATCATCATGGTCGGTTCGCGTGACGGCAAACCCGTAGTTTGGAAACTCAATGTGGATAAGACAGGCACGTATCAGTATGTGTGGAATTATTATCCCGAGATCAATACCAACAATTATCCTTGCCCCGAATTGCCAGTGCGTAAGGTTTTTGCCTATGATGGCGCTACGCTTTTGCTTGGCACAAATGCCGATGGCGTAAGCACAGTGTGTCTCAGTCGTGATAATGGTAGAACCTGGCAACAAAAAGAGATTCCACAATTAGACGGAGTGAGTGCTCCCTTTGTCTCAACAGTAGCCGAGAATAACTTTGTTTGGGTGATTTCAGAGAAAGGCGAAGTGCTCAAAGGCAGATTTAATCGATTGGGATGGGCGAAACAAGAGGGTGTCTTTAAGACTCAGAAGCAGCGCATGTAGCATTGTTGTCGCTCAGAACTCATACTTTGAAAATTTTTATACACAATTATTTTAAAAACATTTAATCTATTAATTATGGTAAAAACTATTAAATTGTCACAAGACAACAAGTTGTTGTTAGGTGTTTGTGGCGGTATTGCAGAAGCCTATGGTCAGAATCCCAATGTAGTACGTGCGATCTGTGTACTCGTTAATTTGATTCTTTGTAACATTCTTTTGTGGCCGTATCTCATCGTTTGGTTCTTACTTTCTTTTAACTTCCAATTATCTACTGACGACAAGATGTTGTTAGGTGTTTGTGGCGGTCTTGCAAAGTGCTTAGGTCAGAATCCTAACGTTGTACGTGGCATCGTTGCTCTCCTTGGTCTCTTGTCTTGTGGTACTTTCTTGCTGTACTACCTCCTTATTTGGTTTTTGAGTTCTAAGAAAATCGTGTAATGCTTTTTAAGGTAGATTCCCTAACGGAAATTTACTTTAGATTGCGCAAGAAATGTCAAATAGTAAAATGTTGCGCGCGTGGATTAGGCAATGTCTATCCACCGCGCCTACATTTACATTGTTGATGTTTATTTAAAAAATCAGACGTTGTGCGTTATCTTTCCTTACTCTTCTCTCTCTGCATCTCCGTAGGGCTTTGGGCTCAAGAAGATGACGATACGTGGTACCGATTAGAACTTGGTGCCGGTTTGGGTATGGGATATTCGCTCAACGATGGGAATAGTTCCCTTTTTGGAGGCGGAAAAGTGAGTGGAGGCATAATTGCGCGCTTCCCCCTGTCTCCGAGAATGGCGATTAAGACCAACTTAAACTATACGAAGTTGGAGGGAGACGTGAGTGGGGTTAAGAATTTTTACCCTGCAACGCCCGGAGTTGTTGGAGACCAACGCTTGGAATATGCTTTCTCAGGCGCAATCTATGACCTTTCCGTACTCTACGAACTCCATTTCTTACCATATGGTTATCTGCCCACTTACATGGGTTATCATCAGTTAGTGCCTTACATGCAAATCGGACTTGGCATGGCTTATGGGGATATTGAAAAGCGCGTAGGCTTTTCTGTGCCCGTGGGTGTGGGGCTTAAATATAAAGTAGCGCGACGTTGGAATTTGGGATTGGATTGGCGTATGAATTTTACTACGAACGATGGTTTCGATGGTTTGGAAGCGCCGATGGGGGTAACTTCTTCAGGTTTTAAGAACAAAGACCACCATTCCACCTTGCTTTTCACCGTGACGTATGACTTAAGTCCGAAGTGCCCAACCTGTAATAAGTACTAAACGCTACGTTTTGCACACAGTTTTTTGAACGCTAATACATATTATAATAATGGTAATTCCTCAACATATAGCCATCATCATGGATGGGAACGGAAGATGGGCAAAAGCCAGAGGTCTTAATCGCTCTATGGGACACCAAGAGGGCGTAGAGACGGTTAAGCGCATCACAGAGACTTGTGTGAAACTTGGTGTGAAGCACTTGACGCTTTATACGTTTTCAACAGAAAATTGGAACCGCCCAGCAGATGAAGTTGCTGCTCTCATGTCGCTTATTCTTACGGCGATGGAGGAAGAACTCTTTATGAAAAACAACGTGAAGTTGCGCCTCATTGGAGATCTTAGCAGAGTGCCTGAAAATGTGCGTGAAGCAATCTTGAATCTTCAAGAACGCACGCAGGTCAACACAGGGATGACCATGCTTATTGCCCTCAGTTATTCATCGCGTTGGGAAATTACCGACACCGTTAAGCGACTTGCGGAGAAAGTTAAGGCAGGTGAGTTGGCGCCCGAGGATATTACGGAAGAATGTATCAGCAATCATCTGGCCACAATGAATATCCCTGACCCCGATTTGCTGATTCGTACAGGTGGCGAGTGTCGCTTGAGCAACTTCTTGCTCTGGCAGTGTGCCTACACAGAGTTTTATTTCTGTGACACCTACTGGCCCGACTTCGGAGCAGACGATTTGCAACTCGCCATTGACTATTTCAACCGAAAAGAACGCCGCTTCGGCAAAACAAGTGAACAAGTTGTAGCACAAACTATCAGTTGATAAACAGCAAGTTGCTATTGCTTGAAATTAAATCTCAAATAAGAAAAATTAAGTAAGACTTAGGAACAACTATTTGAGACTTAGTTTCCACTAATTGACATTTAATAAAGAGAGTGATGGACCTGCGGACAAGAAACCGCCTCACTCGTGCTACAAAATATCGTTGATGCACAAAGCAGTAAATGATGTTGACATTACAAAAAATGAATTTGTTAAGAAACATACTATTCCTCCTTTTGAACGTTGTAGTGCTTGGCACTATAGCGCAGAAACGAGTAATCGTAAATCCCGAAATTAATTATTCAAGTGAACATACAACGTATATCTTAGGAGGATTTACCGTTGATGACGTTCCTCCTTACGATAACGAACTCTTGCGAAGCATTTCTGAACTTACCGTAGGGCAGAAAATTGAAATTCCGGGTGTAGAGATTACGGAAGTTATCAATAGGTATTGGAATCAAGGATTCTTTTCTAATGTGAAGTTGCTTGCCGATAGTATTGTTGACAACAAGATTTATTTGCATGTAGCGCTCACTCCCCAACCTCGCATCTCCAGTATTTCTTATTCCGGCGTGAAAAAGTCAGAACGTGAGGATATAGAAGCACGCCTCGGACTTCAAGTGGGTTCGCAGATTACGCCTGACATGATCAACCGCGCAAAGATTATTATCAAGCGCTACTTTGAAGACAAGGGTTTTAAGAATGCTGAAGTTGAGATTAAGCAACGCGAGGACGTCACGGGGAATAACAAGGTGCTCGTTGACATTAACATCAACAAGCAAAGTCGTATTAAGGTCAACAAGATTTACCTCACGGGCGTTGACAAAAAACTTGAAGGCAAGGCGAAGCGTGCGATGAAGAAGACGCGCGAAAAGTCGTTGCGAAATTTCTTACGTTCAAAGCGATTCCTTCCCGAAAAATATGAAGAAGACAAAGGTTTACTGATTGATAAGTTAAATGCATGGGGTTATCGTGATGCGTTATTGCTGACAGATAGTGTGGTGCAGGTTGATGAGTCTCACGTAGATATTTATTTGAACCTCTATCAAGGTCAGAAGTATTACTTGCGTAACATTTCGTGGGTAGGTAATACGGTTTATGACTCAGAGCATTTGAACTATACGCTCAAGATGCAGAAGGGTGACGTTTATGACCAAGAGCAACTCCAAAATCGCCTCCAGGTTGATGAAGATGCCATCGGCAATTTGTATTACAACAATGGTTATGTGTTTAACAACATCGACCCTGTTGAAATCAATATCGTTGAAGACTCTGTGGACCTTGAAATGCGCATAATTGAGGGACCGCAAGCAACACTTAATCGCATCCGAATTACGGGTAATGACCGCGTATTCGAAAATGTGATTCGCCGTGAGCTTCGTACGAAACCCGGTGACTTGTTCTCTATGGAATCTATCAAACGTTCGTTGCGCGACCTCTCAGCGATGAATCAGTTTGACTCTGAAATTCTCCAAACAGAGTTGTTTAAGAACATCGATACCGATTATGAGAACGGCACAGTGGACATCACTTGGCCCTTGGTGACTAAGGGTGGTGACCAAATCGAACTTTCCGGTGGCTGGGGCCAAACTGGTATCGTCGGACGCATAGGTTTGAAGTTTACTAACTTTTCTGTGCAGAATTTATTTAAAAAGGGTAACAAGAGAGGCGGATTCTTCCCCCAGGGAGACGGACAAACGCTTCAGCTCAGCGGACAAACAAACGGTACTTACTATCAGAGTTATTCGCTTTCGTTCCTTGATCCGTGGTTTGGCGGAAAGCGCCCCAATCAATTCTCATTCTCGCTCTATTATTCAAAGCAGAGTGACGTGAACTCAAATTACTATAGTTCCAACTACTATAATAATTACTACAACTACCTTTACGGCTACGGTTCCAACAATAGTTATTATAACTATGCCAACTATTACGACCCCGATAAGTACGTAAAGATGTTTGGTGCTTCAATTGGTTACGGTAAACGCTTACGCTGGCCCGACGATAGCTTTAGCTTTATGGCGGAATTGGCATATACGCGTTATATGTTGAAGAACTGGCAGTACTTCCTCATTAGCGATGGTAATTGTAACAACATTAACCTCTCGCTTACGTTGAGTCGTGCCTCTACAGATAATAGTTTCTTCCCGCGTATGGGTTCTGAATTCCTTTTGAGCGGAACGTTTACGCCTCCTTACTCATTGTGGGAAAAGAAGGACTACGCAAATCTGGCAACAAACTATCAGAGCAGCACCTATCAGCAAGAAGCGCAAGACAAATACCGTTGGATTGAGTACCACAAGTGGAAGATGAAGTTCCGTTCGTTTACGGCGTTGAACTCTAAGTTGAAGTGTCCCGTCTTGATGACACGCTTTGAGTTTGGTATCTTAGGTTCTTACAACCGCAACTTGAAGTCGCCCTTCGAAACGTATTATGTGGGTGGCGATGGTATGTCTGGTTACTCCACAGGTTATGCTACGGAAACCATAGGCTTACGTGGTTACGACAATGGTTCACTTGGTGGCGCCGATGGTAAGAATGCTTACGCCTATAGCCGTATGACGCTCGAATTGCGCTATCCTTTGATGCTCGAAGCAAGTACTTCGCTCTTCGCTCTCGCTTTTGTTGAAGGCGGTAATGCTTGGGCAGACGTCAATAAGTTTAATCCCTTTGACATGAAGCGTTCGGCGGGTGTCGGTGTGCGTATCTTGCTCCCGATGGTCGGACTTATGGGGATTGACTGGGCTTACGGTTTCCAGAAGTACGGTTCTAACGGCATGAAGATGGGAGGTTCGCAATTCCACTTTATCATTGGTCAAGAATTCTAATTTATGAGGGCGTGAGGCGAAGAGGTTTTGAGGTTAAAGAGTGGCATTCGGTAACAGTGACTATTCTAACTCGAACTTCAGTTTCAGACCTCATCACCTTTAAATCTTAAAACCTCTCCTACTATGAGAATCTTAACAACCCTCCTTTTCAGTTTTGCGCTTGCTTTTGGCGCAATGGCGCAGAAATATGCCCTTGTGGATATGGAATATATCTTAGGCAACATTCCCGCTTATGAACGTGCGAGCGAACAACTCAATCAGATTTCAAAGAAGTGGCAAGCAGAAGTTGAGGCAGTAGATAATGCGGCAAAGACGCTCTATAAGAACTACCAAAACGAGTTAGTTTTCCTTTCTGAACAGCAAAAGAAGGAGCGCGAAGAGGCAATCATTGCCAAGGAACGCGAAGCAAGTGAGCTGCGTAAGAAGTATTTTGGTCCTGAAGGCGAACTCTATAAGAAGCGCATCTCGCTTATCGAACCCATTCAGGAAGAAATCTATAACGCAGTCAAGGCTATTGCCCAGCAAAAGGGTTTCCAAATGGTGCTTGACCGAGCTTCGAGCAGTGGCATTATTTTTGCATCACCCTCCATCGACATCAGTGCCGACGTTTTGGCGAAATTGGGTTACTCAAGATAAATATATTAACAATCAAATAACACAAAAAGAAAGACATGAAGAAATTTTTGTTGATGCTACTCTTTGTAGCTCCTATGGCGCTCTTTGCGCAGAAGTACGCTCAGGTAGATTATTTTGCTCTTGTGCAGGCTATGCCTTCTTTCAAGACTGCGCAGGCAGAACTTGAAGCATTGGGCAAGACTTATGAGTCAGAACTTGCTGCTTTGCAGACAGAAATTCAAACCAAGGCGCAGAAGTATCAGGCAGAAACTACTGAAGCAACTCCCGAAAACATTCGTCAGCGTCGCGAACAGGAAATCAATGGTCTCTACGAACGTTTCCAGCAGGCTCGTGAAGACAACGCTCGTGCTTTTGAGCAAGCACAGCAGGAAAAAATGCAACCCGTTTACGCTGCAGTTGCTGAAGCAGTAAAGGCTCTTGCTAAGGAAGAAGGTTATGTATATATCATCGACAAGCAAGCTGCTCAGGGCACTTACATTTTCCTTAACGACACACTCAATGAGGATGTAACAAACAAGGTAGCCGCAAAGCTTGGTATCACACTCGCTCCTGCTGCTCCCGCTCGCCCAGTTGCTACAAAGTAATTGGCATTACATAGAAAAAGAAACACATCGAGCATTCCGAATCCCACTTTTGTGTGGCGCGGAATGCTCGATTTCTTTTGCGATAAGCATATTGAAACGCAATCAATGGGTTCCGCACTTTCTAAAGTTAGAAACTCGGCGCATAAAGTTAGAAATTCGACGCCTAATTAGTAACTTTCGGCCTCCTATTTGAGACATACGGCGCACAGAAATAGACTTTGTTTTTGAGGTCTAAAAGTTGGTAGAATTTATAAGCAAATAAAGGCGCGCTGAAACCCGCATGAGATTCTGCTTTTAAGTACCTAAAATCTGAGGTAAAGGTTCGTTTTCCTCCAAAAGATTCATTAAATTTGTGGTTTCCTAACCCCTTTTTCACATTTGGGGATTTTCACAACACAACAAAACGAAACGATTATGCTGAAGCGCATTCTTTTTTATGTATTACCCCTTCTTGTTCTTCCGCTTCAAGCCTCAGACAGCTTGAGCATAGAAATCGTGCGTCGCCTTGACCACTTGCTTGGCGATTCCTTACTCAGGCATTCGCAAATGGCAATGTGTGTGTATGACATTTCCGATGACACCTTGCTTTTCTCCCATAACGAGTTGCAACTGATGCGCCCAGCGTCGTGTCAGAAAGTTGTGACGTCGGTTGCCGCACTTTCCCTGCTCGGCACAGACCACCATTTTTCCACCAAACTTTACCTTGACGGCACTCAAGAAGGAACAATCTTCAAAGGTGACGTTATCGTTCGTGCGGGATTTGATCCCCTGCTGAATAGTGCCGACCTTGAGGCGATGATTTCGGAAATCAGCAAGCGTGGCATCACTTCCATTCAGGGCAATCTCTTGCTTGATATGACCATGAAGGATACCCTTTCGCGCGGAGCGGGATGGTGTTGGGACGATGATGATAAGTTGATTCGCCCTCTGTATTTGGATGGAAAATTAGCGTTTTCAAAACCCTTCCGCAACTTACTTCGCAAGGCAGAAATCCAATTTAAAGGTCGCACACTCTCACGCCCTCTTCCCGAAACGGCAGAACTCGTGGCCGAACACAGACGCCCCATAAAGGAAGTGATGCGCCCCATGATGAAAGAGAGTGATAACCTTTGTGCAGAGGCGGTCTTTTATCAGATTGCGGCACTTTCTCAGAAACCCAAGGCAACGGCCGACGACGCTGTGAAACTCATCAACGATTTTATTGATCAGCAAGGACTCAATTCTAAACATTATCGCATTGCTGACGGAAGTGGACTCTCATTATATAATTACGCCACTCCCCAACTCTTCCTTAAGTTGTTGCGCTATGCTTATGCAAATTCCAAAGTGCGACGCCTGCTTTACGAGGTGCTTCCCATTGCAGGCATTGACGGAACGCTGAAGAAGCGCATGCAACTCACGCCCGCCGAAGGTAATGTGCGTGCTAAAACGGGTTCAGTTACGGGCGTCAGTACGCTTGCTGGTTATTGCACAACGGCACATGGTCACACACTTTGCTTTGTGATTTTCAATCAAGGCTTAATCCGTGCATCGCATGGGCGAGCTTTTCAAGACAAAGTGCTGGATGCGCTTACTTCAGGTTGGCCCATTGTTGAGGAACCTATAGACATTATTGAGGAACCCACAGACACTATCGAGAACCCCGCACCCACGGACGAACCAGTGAAGACTGAGGTTTATAATTTCGAAGAATAGGCATCAAGCTGTAAGAACAATTTGTGGATACTATAAAAAGTGGAGACTACTCATAAGGTTTGAGTAGTCTCCACTTTTTTATTCTTGCGCGTCTTCGCCTTCCGTCACCTTCCGTTTGCGGAAGAAGGAGAAATTCACACTACCATAAGCGCGGTGTTCCAAGAAATCGGGACGGTCAGAGAAGTCAAAATTCTTGCCATGTTCCAGTACAAATAGCGTATCTTCCGTGACGAGTCCGCTGTTCATCACTCGTTCGGGCAACTCTCCGAGTTCGGGAAGCGCATAAGGCGGATCGGCAAAAATGAAGTCGAAAGGTTCCTTGCTACGTTCAATAAATCTCAGTGCATCTCCGCAAAGGGGATGAGCGGCCGGCGTTTTGAGCGACTTGATACACTCTAAGATAAACGAGAAGTGCTTACGGTCTTTCTCAACCGTAGTTACGTGGCCGCAACCTCGCGAAAGGAGTTCGAGCGTAATGCTGCCAGTGCCACCGAAAAGGTCAAGCGCCTTGAGGTCTTCGAAATCAAGGTAGGCGCGAAGCACATTGAAGAGGTTTTCTTTCGCAAAGTCCGTTGTGGGACGCGCTTTAAACGTGCGGGGAATTTCAAAGTGTTTCCCCTTATAGAGTCCAGTGATGATACGCATGGTGAAAAGAACTAAAGATGAGAGAAAAGAGGGGGCGAAAGTCGTATCTGAATTGTCGGGCATGAGGTATGGTCCTCTGTGGGTGGCACCTGTGCATCCCCCTTTAGGGATTATTTCTTTTTGCCTAACAAGAAGGTCATAATGTCATAGGTCATGCCTTCTGTAGAAGAAATCTCGTGGTGCATAAAATCCATTGAGGGCAGGATGGGCAACGTTTGAGGTGCGAATTTTGAGAGTTCTGCAATCAAGGGATTGCGTAAGTCTGCACTACCCGCAATATGAACGTGCGTGTCTTGGGCTTTCAGTCCGTGGTGGTTGATGATGTTAAACGCATAATAGGCGGCGTCGGCAGCAGATGCCACCTCGTAGGAATTCATAATGAGCATGCGCCCATTGTCCAGCAAAGTCATGTCAACCGCCTTCTCATGGGCGTAAATATATAATTGTGTGCCGACCGACTGAGTGGATTTTTGCACAAACTGTCTCAACACGGGAGTCAAAGCCGAGACATAGTGCACCTCGCCTAACGCTTCCTCAATCGCCTTACAGGTGCTTTCGGGCAAACCAAAGACCAACATGAGATTGGCTGAGGGAAGGACATCATAGAATACGCGATGCGGCACCGAGGGTTTGAAGCAATAATCATAAAAAGCGTCGCAGTCTTCCTCCTGAAAGTCAGCCAAGGGAATGGGTGTGACATTGCCCACCACGAGCACCTGAGTTGTCTCCGTCTCACTCCTATCTCTGAGCACGGGATTCGTAGAAACCGCATCTTGAAGGTTGGCAATCAGCGAACGATGAGACTGAAGCGGAATGGGGGCAAATGCAAAGGGCTTGCCCTGTTCGAGGCAAGCGGCAGAGAGCGTTGTGGGGGAGATTCGAAGTGTAAGCATCGAGGGCAAATATGAGATAGGCGATACGATAACCCTTGTTGTTATTCTTATATCAATAATAGGCAAAAGAGAGTCACAAACAATTCAAATTCTGTTACTCTTAATTTAAATTCTATTACTATTAATTCAGATTGTTTGTTACTTTATTTTTCCTCTTTCGTTTTATCAATTTCCTTATGACTTAACCACCATCCATAAGGTACGAGAAGGGCGGTGAGAACTCCCGCCGTGTTGGCATAAAAATCGTAAATATCGGCGCCGCGAAAGTCTGTCATAGCGCCCTGTGTTATCTCAATGGCGCCACTTAGGGCGATGGGGGCGATTACGGCAAACAAGAGGGTGCGAGCGTAATGAATGCGGGAGTGGCGAAGTAGATATTCTGTCCAAATCACACTGCACGTGCCTACGTACATAATGAAATGAGCAATCTTGTCTAACCCCAGCACTGAAGGGAGTTTCACGGGGATGGCAGAGGGATGACAAAAGCAAAGAATGAGGATGAGCGCAATGCAGACTAAGGAAAATGGGTAGCGAAACATGGGAACGCGGGGAGCGAATTTTCGTAATGGATAATGAGGCATGACTTGAGCGAAGGGGCAGGATTGAATGGTGACCTTGCGGAATTACCAGAATTTGTTGTGTTCAGCAGAGTATTCAAACCCTACGGCGCCCAGTTGCTCTAATAACCAATTAGTGTCAATATCCTCCGCCTGACAGAGTTCGTCAAGCGAAGGATATTGGTCTCTCAGTTTCATATTGATGTAACCGAAAAGAATCATGGGGTCTTTAGGAAGCATGCCCTACTTTTTAAGCGTTACACTTCCCTGACCAATCATATTACCATCGATAAAGATGTACGCTTGGTAAGTTCCAGCAGTGAGATATTCTTGAACAGGCACGTAAAGTTGGAGATGAAGTTCCGAACCGTCGTATTCAATTGCCTTTGCGGCAGAATATTCAATGCTGCGGTTTTCATAAGTAAACTGACCCATAGCATTCACAATCTGATTGTTGGGCTTCATTAGGCGTACGTAAGCCATGCGATTACCAGTCTGTGCGGTAACATTGCGAGTTACGGTAAAGTCAATGGAGAAGGTTTTGATGTCTTTCGATTTCTTGGCCGTCTTACCGTTTTTCTTTAAGGGAGAAACCACAACGTTTGTTGCGTTAAGCTGAGAAGCAATCTCCACTTTCTCCTTCAACTGCTCGCGTTGCTCATCAATTAACACTTTCTCCTTACGTGTGCGTTCGGCTTCAGCAAGGGCTTGGTCGCGTTCGCTTGTAAGTGAAATGTTAATGCGTTGCAGGGAGTCAACTTGGCGAATATAGTCCTTGAGAACGGCACGCACCGTAGCGAGTTCGTTTTTCAAACGCAAAATTTCGGCAGAACTTGTTGCCTTAACGTTTTTGAGTTCCTTGAGCAACTTCTCTGCGCGCTTCTGTTCCTTGTCGAGCAATGCGATAATGGAGTCGTTTTGAACGGACTTCTTGAGTTCAGCATACTGTTCGGCGAATTCAGCATACTGTCTTTCCATTTCGAGCTTGTCTTCCTCGGCAAGTTTATTAAGTTCTTCAATCTCGCGTTCTTTTTCCTTAAGTTGTTCCGCAAGCAATTCTTTTTCTGACTTGCCACAACTTCCTAAAGCGAAGAGTAGGGCGAAACTGCCCAAAATGATGTACGTGAATTTTCGCATAAAGTAGTAAGGGGATTTTTCGATTAAAGAGGAATGACGAACTGGAGAGATATTCGACGCCCCAGTTCGCCATAGATGTTTCATTAAGACCCTAAGTTGCGGATTAATCTACGATAGTAATCCAACCATGAGTGTCGGGCTCAATGCCGTATTGGATGTTGCGCAATTTCGTGTAGAGTTGTTGGCTGATAGGTCCGGGTTTGCCGTCCTTGGCAATCACATAACTCTTGTTTTCTTCCAAATCGTCGATACGTCCGATAGGACTGATAACCGCAGCTGTGCCACAAGCGCCCGCTTCTTCCATTTCAGCGAGTTCTTCTACGGGAATCTGACGACACTCTACCTGAAGACCGAGGTCAAGCGCCAATTGCTGGAGGCTCTTGTTCGTGATAGAGGGAAGAATTGAACTTGACTTGGGAGTGATGTAAGTCTTGTTCTTAATTCCAAAGAAGTTTGCTGCGCCACATTCGTCAATGTATTTCTTTTCCTTCGCATCAAGATAGAACTCGCAAGAATATCCGAGGTCGTGAGCGAGCTTGTTTGCACGGAGACTGGCTGCATAGTTACCGCCAACCTTAAATGTGCCTGTGCCGTGGGGAGCTGCGCGGTCGAATTCGCGAACGATGACGTAGTTTGTGGTATTGAAACCGCCCTTGAAGTAAGGACCTACGGGCGTAACGAAAATCATGAACAAATATTCCTCAGCTGGGCGAACACCAACCTGAGCGCCTGTACCGATAAGGAGAGGACGGATGTAAAGAGCGGCTCCGCTTTCGTAGGGAGGGAGGAAGCGTTCGTTGAGGCGCACAACCTTCTTCACCATAGCCTCAAAGAGTTCGGTGGGAAGTTCAGGCATCATGATGCCACGGCAAGTGCTTTGAAGGCGAGCGGCGTTTTCTTCCAAACGGAATACACGCACTTTGCCGTCGGGGCAACTGAAGGCCTTCAAACCTTCAAATGCTTCCTGGCCATAGTGAAGTGCTGTGGCCGCCATGTGGATATTGATAGTGTCAGAACTGCTAACTTCGATTTCGCCCCACTTACCGTTGCGGTAGTAACAGCGTACGTTGTAGTCGGTAGGCATATAACCAAAGGTGAGGTTTGCCCAGTCAATTTCGTTGTGCATAGTTTAATTTTTATTTAAGTTTCCTATTCAATAGGCAAAAATACACATTTAAATATAAAGGGAAGCGCTTCGAGGCGAAAAAATAGAGTTGCAGTTTTAAAATACTTGCTTTGTACATGGAGAATTGCGTTTTGAGGGATATAGGTTTGCCTTAAAATAAGGGCTGAATGCCCAATGAATCGGTGCTACTCGTACTGCTTGAAATAAGACCTTTGCTGGGCGCATTAACGACAAGCGTTTACAAAACCTATCTTAGCGTAAACAATAAGTAACTTTAGCAAAATTCTTTGAGGGTTAAGGTGCACAATTTGAGATACAATTTTGCTCCCCTCTAACGCGCTTAAAATGAAATGGATTTTTAGCGGGCGAACAAGGGACGTTGTGAACTGATTTAGAGACCACTTTGAGCGGCAATTTTGAGGCGGAATTCCAATTCAAGAGTCGTATTGACTTCCATGCTTAGCAAAATTAATTTTGCAAAAATATAGTAGAATTTAGTTTCATTAAAGGATTTTTGTGTACCTTTGCTCACGGACAAATAGTGAAACTATGCTTTATTGCAGTAGTTTTGCATTTAACAAACTGAAAATCAACAAACATTTATTTTTAAATCTTTTTAATTAATCAAATCAAAATGGCAACAACAAATGCTAGTGCACCTAAGGGTGCAAAGAAGTCTGAGGGCTTCAAGGGTATTAAGTCCGGTTGGATTGTTATCCTCATCTGTTTTATCATTGCTGAAGCACTTTATGTGTTCGGTGCTGGTTACAAGACAAACTTTATTGGTCACGAAGCGTTTACTGGTCTTCCTTTCCACTTCTTCCAGGACGGTGATTATCATCCCGATGGTATCATTGCGCAGAGTGAGGACAATGCAACTGCGCTTTGGGGGAGTGCACATACATATTATTCCACACAAGG
>CALCUV010000216.1 GCA_937906765.1 uncultured Prevotella sp. | reverse complement strand
GTGTACGTTGCGAGTGCCGTTAGGCTTGATTTCTGCAATCATACCCTGCTCAACTGCGCCGGGGAATACGAAACCGTTGTTATAGTCAGTGTGTTCACCAATGAGGTTGATACGACCGGGTGAAGCGTAAACAGAACCTGTAGTGCCGTCAAAGTGCTTGATAAAGCGACTGCGAACGTCGTCGATTGTAAGTTTCATAATATTATTATTTATAATTAGTAAGTTGTTTGATTATTGGAAAAACCATATTGTTTAGGCTTTCTTAGAAACGCGACTACCAATTTGTGCGTAGAAAAGAATGTAAGCAGCACAACCCATTACTACCCAGAAGCTAGTCATATAACCCAATGAGTCTGCGATGTAAGCTTGTGCCCATTGAAGAACAGCACCACCGCATACCATAGCCATGAAAATACCAGAAGCTATAGAAGTAAGTTCACCAAGACCTTCTACTGCCATATTGAAGATAGCTCCCCACATAACTGAAGTACAGAGGCCAACTAACAACATAGCAAAGATGCCTACGGGAACATCCTGCATAATCAATTCCATTGTTGACCATTTAACACCAGGGAAGGGTACCAAAATGTCTGTGGGGGCAAACATACCGAAACCAACAAGTACAAGAGTAGCGATACTTACAGTTGTCACCATTGCGCGTGCGCTAACTTTATTACCAATACTTGCCCAATAAACAGCAACCAAGAGTCCTGAGATTTCGCTTGACAAATTTTTGCCAGTTTCAGGGTCAACAAATTCATTTACCAAATACTTGTCAACAAAGTTAGGTACACCAACTTCAACACCCATATAGAGGAAAATTGCAAGAGCACCAAGTGCAAAGTGGCGATGACTCAATGCTTTGGGCACCAATGAAAGCTGTACGGGAGCTTGTTTGGGTTCTTCAATTTTAGTGAAGCAGATAACAATGAATGCAATAACAAAGATCGTGAGTGCAATCATAAGAGCGGGTGTTGCATCAGACATTGTCACAGGATTACCCTCAGCCTTTCTTTTCGCGATATCACCAATAAGAGCACCCATTAAAATGTAACATGCAACGGCTGCACTTGAATTAAATACGCCACCAATTTGGATAAGTTTATTACCACCATTACCACCTCCACCGAGAAGGTTAAGCATGGGGTTAACAACACAATTAAGGATTGCCATACAACAACCTGAGATGAGGGCACCAGTCAAATATACGGCAAAAATAGTTCCGACACCATCAATTTTGGGGTCAAAAAGGCCACTGCACCATTGAACGAGGACACCTACGATACCAACAAGGAGACCAATAAGAGCTGTCTTCTTGAATCCGAACTTGGAAATAAGCATACCCGCGGGAAGTCCCATTAAAAGGTATGCACCAAAGTTACCGTAGTTACCAATCTGAGCGAGTACATTAGAAATCTCACCCTGTTCCTTAATGATGTTTGCCATCGGGTTACAAAGGTTTGTAACGAAGGCAATCATTGCGAAGAGCGCAATCATCACGATGATGGCTCCCCACTGCTTTGCTTGATTACTCATTTGTTTGTAAAGTTTTGATTAATAAAGTTATAAATTAAAATTTGTTTGCTAACCTAATAATACACTTAACATTGCGGCAAGAATTTCAGAGAATCCTCACTGCAATGTTAAGGTGCGTAATTTATTCTACGCCAAACTTGTAAATAGTCTTTTGAGTGTAAACTTCACCTGGTTTCAATGTTACAGGGGGGAAGTAAGGACGGTTGGGACTATCGGGGAAGTGTTGTGCTTCGAAGCAAAGACCACTACGCTTGCCGAATGTTGCACCGTGCTGTCCCTTATAACCATCTGCCCAGTTGTCGCTATAGAATTGTACACCAGGTTCTGTTGTGTAAACTTCCATCCAACGTCCGCTGTTGGGTTCTACAATCTTTGCAGCAAATGAGAGTTCGCCGGGTTCCTTCTTATTAAGAACATAGCAGTGGTCATAACCAGCGCCATTCTTGATTTGCTCATCGTTGGGATCGTCAATGCGTTCACCCACTACGTGAGGTTCAGTAAAGTCGAAGGGTGTGCCCTTTACGCTACGGATTTCACCTGTAGGAATGCAGTTTTCATCAATGGGGATGTAGAAGTCTGCATTAATGGTACAGATGTTATTCATTGCCGAAGGTGTGGGATTGCCGATACCCGAAAGTGAGAAGAATCCGTGACTTGTCATATTGACAACGGTCTTCTTGTTGGTAGTACCCTTATAGTCGATAACGATTTCGTTTTCGTCTGTAAGTGTGTACATTACCGTCATAGAAAGTTCGCCAGGGAATCCTTCTTCATAATATGCAGATATATAGCGAAGCACTACAGTGCGTTCGTTAATTTGTTCTGCGTCCCAAACACGTGCATGGAAACCTGTGGGGCCGCCATGAAGGTGGTTAGGACCGTTGTTGATTGCGAGATGATATTCCTTGCCATTGAGCGTGAACTTACCCTTACAAATGCGGTTGCCATAGCGACCTACAAGCGTAGAGAGGAAGGGTTCGGGAGAAGAGATGCAATCTTCAATATTATCATGTCCTTGAATAACATTCGCATAAACGCCATTCTTATCAGGCACCATGATTGCCACGAGCGAACCGCCATAGTTCGTCACCGCAACTTCCATACCATTAGCATTGGTAAGCACGAAGAGGTCAACTTCCTTACCATTAATGACTTTCTTAAAGTCTTCCTTTTTAAGTCCGCTAAGAGACTGCTTATTCGTTTCCATGGGAAATATGACTTTAGTAAATTAAAAATTGTAATCTAAGATTCACAATCGAGGTTTAATTATGCAAATTTGCTGAAAAGATTTCAATGTACAAAGTAAATGCTTTAATTTTCTTTTAAAATTCCGTTTCTAAGTGTTAAGATAAGATTAACTTTGCCTCCGAAGTTAACTCAAAATACATAAAATATGGCTGGATATTTAGTTGAAGATATGCGAAAGGTGACTACTGGTTGCTTGTCGGAAATGAAGCGTCAAGGCACAAAGATTGCTATGCTTACGAGTTATGATTATGGCACAGCGCGCATTGTTGACGCGGCTGGTGTTGATATCATTCTTGTGGGCGATAGTGCGGCAAATGTAATGGCGGGTCATTCATCTACACTTCCAATTACATTAGATCAAATGATCTATCATGCACAGAGCGTTGTTCGTGGGGTGAAGCGCGCATTTGTTGTGTGTGACATGCCCTTTGGTACTTATCAAGTGAGTCCTGAAGAGGGTGTGAAAAACGCGATTCGCATTATGCAGGAAACGGGTGCTGACGGTGTGAAATTGGAAGGCGGTGAGGAAATTCTCCCCGTGGTTCGTAAGATTCTTGATGCGGGTATTCCCGTAATGGGACACCTCGGGTTGACGCCTCAAAGTATTAATAAGTTTGGTACATACGGAGTTCGTGCAAAAGATGAAGCGGAAGCAACTAAATTGTTGAATGATGCTAAGTTATTAGATGAAGCTGGATGTTTTGCAATCGTAGTTGAAAAGATTCCTTCTACTTTGACTCAACGCGTAGTTGAAGAAATTTCTGTGCCTATCATTGGTATTGGTGGCGGACAGGCAGATGGTCAAGTGTTGGTGGTTGATGATATGTTGGGTAAGAATGCTGGTTTCCGTCCTAAGTTCTTGCGCACGTATGCCGACCTATATAATATTATGCTTGACGCTATTGGTAATTACATTTCTGACGTAAAAACGTGCGATTTTCCCAATAGTTCAGAGCAATATTAATCAGCGAATCTGACTTGTTTGAATTGACTCAAGAAAAGTGCCTGTTCGTAAAAATTAAGTCTCAAAGAATTTTTCGTAAGTCTCAAAGTTTTTCAATTCTTTGAGACTTAATTTTTTATAATAGTTATTTCCTGATTAAACGGGTTTGAATGTGGTTTTATTATCGTTTTATTCTGAATTATATGTGGTTTTTAAAATAAAATTACGGTTCTCGGAGCAAAAAAAGTGAATTTATGCGTTTTGAACTGAGCCATAACGCATTAAACAGAAAACCTCGGAAATAGTAACGATGGCAATTTAGCAAAGAAATGCAAGGTAATGAAATAGAACGGTTGCCAATTCATTACCCGATAATGCAGTAAAGTTTTTCTTTGTGTCGTCACGTTTCATCGTTC
>CALCUV010000215.1 GCA_937906765.1 uncultured Prevotella sp. | reverse complement strand
GTTATCGGTACCGGTGGTTACGGGAACGCCTACTTCCTTTCTACCAACGCTATGGGCTGTAACTGCTCGGCTGCAATGGCTTGCTACCGTAAGGGTGCTTACTTTGCTAACCCCTCTTACGTGCAGATTCACCCCACTTGTATCCCCGTTCACGGCGACAAGCAGTCTAAGCTCACACTTATGTCTGAATCACTCCGTAATGACGGTCGCATCTGGGTGCCCAAGAAATTGGAAGATGCAAAGAAGCTCCAGGAAGGTAAGCTTCAGGGTAAGGATATTCCCGAAGAAGATCGCGACTACTACCTTGAACGTCGCTATCCCGCATTCGGTAACCTCGTTCCCCGTGACGTTGCTTCACGTGCTGCGAAAGAACGTTGCGACAAGGGCTTCGGCGTAAACAACACAGGTCTTGCTGTATTCCTTGACTTCTCTCAGGCTATTAAGGATTTCGGTCGCAAGGAAATCGAAGCTCGTTACGGTAACCTCTTCGATATGTACGAAGAAATCACTGACGAAAGCCCCTACGAAACTCCGATGATGATTTATCCCGCCGTTCACTACACAATGGGTGGTATCTGGGTTGACTATGAGCTCCAGACTTCAATTAAGGGACTTTTCGCAATCGGTGAATGTAACTTCTCTGACCACGGTGCAAACCGCCTCGGTGCTTCAGCGTTGATGCAGGGTCTTGCTGACGGTTACTTCGTACTCCCCTACACAATTCAGAACTACCTTTCTGACCAGATTACAGTTCCCCGCTTCTCAACAGACCTCCCCGAATTCAAGGCAGCTGAGGAAGCAGTTAAGGCTCGTATCCAGAAACTCTTCGCAATTAAGGGTAAGCGCTCTGTAGATTCTATCCACAAGGAACTCGGTCGCATCATGTGGGACTACGTAGGCATGGGTCGTACAGCAGAAGGTTTGAAGACAGGTCTTGCTAAGATGAAGGAACTCCGCAAGGAATTCTACGCTAACCTCTTCGTTCCTGGAACAGCTGAAGGTGTGAATGTTGAACTCGAAAAGGCTATCCGCCTCGAAGACTTTATCATCATGGGCGAACTTATTGCACATGACGCTCTCACACGTAACGAATCTTGCGGTGGTCACTTCCGTGAAGAATACCAGACTGAAGAAGGCGAAGCTAAGCGCGACGACGAAAACTTCTTCTACGTTGGTTGCTGGGAATACCAAGGCGACGACACTAAGGAACCCGTTCTCCACAAGGAACCCCTCGTTTACGAAGCTATCAAGGTTCAGACTCGTAATTACAAAAATTAGTAAACGATTTGACGAGTAGACTTACAAACGGGATAGTCAAACCTTCTTGTTTACTTGTACCTATAAACTCGTCTACTAAAATTAAAAACAACTATGGCTAAAAATATCAGCTTTACAATTAAATACTGGAAGCAGAATGGTCCTAAGGATGCGGGTCACTTCGAACAGCGTGAAATGAAGAATATCCCCGATGATACTTCATTCCTCGAAATGCTTGACATCCTCAACGAAGAACTTATCAACGACGGTAAGGAACCTTTCGTATTCGACCACGACTGCCGCGAAGGTATCTGCGGTATGTGCTCGCTCTATATTAACGGCACACCCCACGGTAAGACAGCTACAGGTGCTACAACTTGTCAGCTTTACATGCGTAAGTTCAACGACGGCGACGTTATCACTGTAGAACCCTGGCGTTCAGCAGCGTTCCCCGTGATTAAGGACTGTATGGTTGACCGTTCAGCATTCGATAAGATTCAGGCTGCTGGTGGTTACGTAACAGTACGTACAGGTCAGCCCCAGGATGCTAACGCTATCCTCATCCCCAAGCAGGACGCAGACGAAGCTATGGACTGCGCAACTTGTATCGGTTGCGGTGCGTGCGTAGCAGCATGTAAGAACGGTTCAGCTATGCTTTACGTTGCTTCTAAGGTTTCTCAGTTCGCCCTCCTTCCTCAGGGTCGTCCCGAAGCTGCAAAGCGTGCTAAGGCAATGGTTGCTAAGATGGACGAACTCGGTTTCGGTAACTGTACAAACACTCGTGCTTGTGAAGCCGTTTGTCCTAAGAACGAAAGCATCGCTAACATTGCTCGCTTGAACCGCGAATTCATCAAGGCAAAGCTTGCTGACTAATGAATAAGAATCTCTGCCACTGAGCGGAGTGAAATAAACGTATGAGTGGATGTGTCACACGAGTGATGCATCCACTCTTCTTTTTGTGAAATGGGCGATGAGGTGCTTGTTGTTGGGAAGAATTCTTGCGTCGTAGGTGGTTGATAAAGAGCGAGTGTTGACTTGTGGAAATTATAACGCCAAATAGGGCAAATTCTGTCTTTAATAAAACAAATTCTGTTACTTATACGACGCACAAAGTAAGATATAGTTTTTGGGGATACTATTGGAGTTTGTTCAGGGAAATAACGTTCTCTACTTCTTCTCCTTATTTTAAGGTCTTTCTCGGATTTTAAACTTTTTGGTATGCGGTAGGATTCCTATCTTATAGGAAACTGAGGTGTTTTTGTAGAATGCTGATAGAAAGTTATCATACCCCTAGGGGATATGATAGGAATCTCTCAGCAATCCTCAGCATCTATTTAACTTCACTTAAGATATGAAGAGGGTATGATGGGAATTTCTCAGCGTTCCTCATCATATCCTCAAATTCCCTTATGATAGGGAGAGAATATGATGGGAATCTCTCAGTAAACCTCGCAATCTCCTCAAATCTCCTTAAGATTCGTGGTATGGTTTATCATAGTTTGCACGCTCCGTCTCGCTTTTGCTGATGAAAATATTTTGATAAAAAATGAGGGTATTCCTTTATAATGTGTAAATTTGCAAGATATAGTATATTCCCGAAGAATGCGCAACTTGGTATTCCATATTGTTTCTCGCCTTCAGCAATGCCGTTTTTGGTTGTTGCTTTGTGTGGTGTGTAGCAATACGGTTGCGGGTTTTGCACAGTATGATGCGGCGTTTATGCGCTATTGGCAGGTGGAGCCTATGCTGAATCCTGCCACGGTTGGGCGTCAGGATGAGTTGAATGTCACTCTCGGGATGCAGACTCACGCTTCGGGGTATGAAGATGCGGGAAGCACGCTTTATGCAGGGGCAGACATGGCCTTCGCCCTCGGTAATACGCGCCATGGAGTGGGGCTTACGTTGGTGAACGACGAAATTGGTCTGTTTTCTCATAAGCGCTTTTCTGCGCAATACGCCTATCACCACCCCCTTTGGGGCGGAAAGTTGGCAGGAGGTGTGCAACTTGACATGTTGAGCGAAAGTGTGGATGGCGGAAAAGCCGAAACCAACGACCCCAATGACCCCGTGTTCTCCTCAGGCGACATGAGCGGTTCGCAGTTTGACGCCTCCGTCGGATTGTTCTACACCCACCGCCGATGGTATGCTGGTTTGGCGATGCAACATGTGAGTGCGCCCAAAATTTCATTAGGCGACAAGAGCGAATTAAAGGTAAATTCTGCCTATAATTTCATGGCTGGTTACAATATTCCCACAAAATATCCGTTTATTACTTTAACGCCCTCAGTGCTTCTGCGTTACGACGGCACAGATTTCCGCACCGACCTCACGGCTCGGATAAAGTATAGCGGCGAAGGGCGTACGCTCTACGGCGGTGTGAATTACGCCCCACAATATAGTGTCGGTGCCTTCTTCGGTTTCGTTTTCCACGGGTTAGACATCTGTTACGGCTACGAAGCCAACACCAACGGCATGGGCATTGCCGCAGGAAATCACGAAATAACCCTTGGCTATAAAGTAGAACTCAACCTCGGAAAGAAGGGACGCAATGCACATAAAAGCGTAAGGTGGTTGTAAATCACTATAATGATTATAGTAACTATAGGGACTATTGCGCCTATAGGCAAAACTCTTTGAAAATTAAAAACAAACTCAAAATATGAAGCAAATCGTATTTATTTTCAGTCTCTTAGCGCTCACGTTGCTCACAGCTTGTGTGGGCGGTTCGCGTGCTATGCGTAGCGGAGGCGAAGTAACCGGACAGCGCTCCGTGAATTATAATGAACCTGCTCCCTTTGGCATGATTGAGGTGAAGCGTGGTTTTTTGCGTGCCGGCATGGAAACAGATTCTTTGTGGGGACTCCCCGTTCCTCAGCGCGAAATCTCAGTTGATGGTTTCTGGATGGACCAAACGGAAGTGACCAACTCAATGTATCGCCAATTCGTGGAATGGGTGCGCGACTCTATCATTCGTGAGCGCCTCGCAGACCCTTCTTATGGTGGCGATGAAACGTATAAGATTGAGGTGGATAAATATGGCGAACCCGTAACGCCTCACTTGAATTGGGCAAAGCCTATTCCTTGGCGCAAACCCGATGAAGATCAGCAGCGTGCGATAGAGAGTGTTTACACTACGCATCCCATTGACGGCACAAAGATGCTTGACGTGAAGCAACTCGTTTATCGTTACGAGATTTTCGATTATGAAAAGGCGGCACTCCGTAAGTATCGCCTCGATCCTAAGGAGCGTAACCTCAATACGGATGTTGCGACGGCGCTTGATGAAGTTATTATGATTTCTAAGGACACTGCTTACATCGATGACGATGGTAATATTGTGCGTCAAACGATTGAGCGCCCCTTAAGTTCACTTTATGACTTCCTCAACACTTACATTGTGCCCGTTTATCCAGACACCACCGTGTGGGTGAACGATTTCACAAATGCAAGTAACGAAACCTACATGAAGCATTACTTCACCATGCCCGCTTATAACGATTACCCCGTTGTAGGTGTGACTTGGGAACAGGCAAATGCCTTCTGCGCATGGCGCACAAACTATCTCCTTCAAGGACTTGGTCCTCAGGCACGCTACATTCAGCGTTACCGCTTGCCCTCTGAAATAGAGTGGGAATTTGCTGCCCGTGGACGTGAAAATAATCCTTTCCCCTGGGAGGGCGACAGTGCGAAGAGCGAAAAGGGATGCTTCTATGCCAACTTTAAGCCCGACCGAGGTAACTACACAGAAGATGGAAATCTCATTACTTCGAAAGTAGGAATTTACGGAGCAAATTCTAATGGTCTGTTTGATATGGCGGGTAATGTGGCTGAGTGGACAAATACCGTTTATACGGAAGCAGGTGTTGCCGCAATGGCAGATATTAACCCCGAGTTGGTTTACAATGCTGCGGCTGAGGATCCTTATGTGTTGAAACGTAAAAGTGTGCGTGGCGGATCCTGGAAAGACCCCATTTCTTTGATACGTTCGGCTTGGAGAAGTTGGGAGTATCAAAACCAACCCCGTTCTTTTGTTGGTTTCCGCTGTGTTCGTTCAAAGGCTGTGACCAAGTAATCTCCTAAAACATTGAATTGATTATGTCAAAGATAAATATCGTAACCCGTTTGCAACACTGGATGGACAGCGTTCCGGGACAGACATTTTTGAATTACGCCTATTCGTGGGGTGCAGCAGTCGTAATCCTCGGTGCGCTCTTTAAGTTGACCCACCTTCCTGGGGGCAACCTGATGCTTTTCTTAGGAATGGGCACCGAAGCTGTAGTGTTTTTCCTCGCAGCATTCGACCGTCCGTTTGATAAGAACGAAATTGGCAAGGCGCTTCCTGACGAACTTGAAACAGATGAAGAAATCGAGAAGGCTGAAGGACTTGTTGACGAAACTTACGTAGATACCGACATTTGCGAAACGGTAGATGCCGAGCAAGAAGAGTTAGAGCGTGCTGCGGCTGCCGTAGGTGCTGGTCCCGCAGTTATTGGCGGTGGTTCCGCAGTTATTGGCGGTGGTCCCGCAGTCGTTGATGGTGGTGCAGGTGTTACAATCGGTGCTCCCGTTGTGGGAGGTGGCGGCACGGTTATTATTGGTGGAGGTTCCGCAATGCCTTCAACGAACGCGCCTGCTACTTCAGCGCTTGAACAAAAGGCAGAACTCGCTGCACAACATCCCATCGTGCAGGCAGCAGTTGCTGATTCCACAACGGAAGAAGAAGCCAAGAAACTCGCATCTATCATCCGCATGGCCAACGATGAACTCTTGCAGCGTGCACAAGCCGTACTTTCTCCCGAAATGGAGGCTGCAACGCAAGTATATATTGAGAAGTTGCGCATACTTACCGAAACCTTCGCTAAGGTTGACGAACAAACTGCACGCCTTACCAAGGACAGCCAGGAAATGGAGAACCTTAACCGCACGCTTATCGGTATCAACAAAATTTATGACCTTCACTTCGCCAGCATCTCCAAGCAGGTTAACACGATTGAGGAAATCAACGACCAAACTCGTGGCTTAGCAGCGAAGATTCAGGAAGTAAACGATGTGTATGCCCAAATGATTAAGAAACTTACCGCTATAAGCAATCCGCTTGCTAATTCATAAACAATGGCAGTAAAGAAAAAACCAATTTCTCCGCGTCAGCGCATGATTAACCTTATGTATATCGTGCTCATGGCAATGTTGGCGTTGAACGTTTCGAGCGACGTGCTCAAGGGATTCTCCCTTGTGGGCGACAGTTTGAATCGCACAACCGCTAATGCGATGCAGGAGAATCAAACACTTTATGACAACTTTGCCGAAAAGTTAGAGCAGAATCCCGCTAAGGTGCGCCCTTGGTATGACAAGGCGATGATGGTGAAGGAAATGTCTGACTCGCTTTACGATTTTGCAGAACAACTTCGCTGGGCGCTTGCTCGTGAGGTCGATGGCAAGGATGGTAACCCCGATAACCTTGAGAATAAGGAAGATTTGAATGCTTCAAACATCGTGATGCTTTCAAGATATAACGGCAAGGGGCAGCAACTCCACGATAAGATAGTTGCTTATCGCGACACGATGATGAGTTTCATCACTGACCCTCGTGAGAAGGCGATTATTGCTTCAAACCTTTCGACCGACGTACCTAAGAGCGAAGACAACTTGGGTAAAGACTGGAAGCAGTATATGTTTGAAGAAATGCCCACGATTGCTTCCATCACGATGCTTTCAAAGTTGCAGAATGACGTTCGCAACACAGAGGGTGAGGTGCTTCGTGTGCTCGCTGACTATATTGATATCAAGGATATCCGTGTGAACGAACTCAATGCCTATGTGCTTCCTGAGGCTACTACGCTTTATCCCGGTCAGACCTTTAAGTCGCAGATTTTTATGGCGGCTGTCGATACGACACAGCGTCCTGAAATCTACGTAAACGGAAAGCGGCTCACGACTGACGGTTCTTATCAGTTCACAGTGTCTGGTCCTGGTGAATACAGTTTTAATGGCTACATCCAAATGCCGAATGCAGCTGGCGAAATCATTCGTCGTGACTTCACGCAGCGTTACAATGTCATCGCTCCCCCTCTTGGGGCCACCGTAGCGGCAGATTTGATGAACGTGCTCTATGCTGGTTTTGACAATCCCGTAAGTGTGAGCGCCTCGGGCGTACCTGCGAACAAGGTTTCGCTTTCTATGACGGGCGGCACCTTGACTGCTCAAGGCAATGGCAAATACGTTGCGCGCCCCGCGAAGATTGGCGAACCCGTAACCTTTAATGTTTCGGGCGTAGTGAATGGTCGCACCCAATCCATGGGAACCTACACCTTCAAGGTGCGCAAGTTGCCCGACCCAACGGCTTATATCAACCTCGGTGGGGATGTCTTTCGTGGCGGACGCTTACCTAAGTCCACCATCCTCAGTCTCTCTAACTTGAGTGCGGCAATTGATGACGGTTTGCTCAATATCCCCTTCCGCGTACTCGGTTTTGAGGCAGTCTTCTTCGACCGTATGGGCAACACAGTGCTTTCCGTTTCCCACACGGCGGGTATCACCGATGCTCAAAAGGAACTCGTGCGCCAACTCAAGTCAGGTCAGCGTTTCTACCTCTCAAGAGTGCGTTGCATAGGTCCTGACGGCATTGAGCGAACGCTTCCCCAACCCCTCGAAATTATCGTAAAATAATCCCGACTCTCAGTCGGCGAACCCCACTTGCGATTCTCCTGAAACAAAGTGCGACTTAGGAAAAACAAAGAGTAACTAAAGGCGCACGAAGTTACTTACGGTTTCAAGAGAATCAGGTATAATTTCTTGCCTCTCAGAAGGAATTAGAAATCCATTCCTTTTGCAGAGGCGGAACATTCACTTACAACAATGAAACAGTTACTGTTGTCCCTCCTTTTCTCGGCTTGTGCCCTCTCAATGATAGCGCAACCGCCCGCACGCCGAAAGGCCGCTGAGTCTGCCACTCCCGCTCAGACGGCAGCGAAACCCGCGGCCTCGGCTCACCGTCTGTTCCCCACGGCACCCACTATGCCCAGCGAGGCAACCTGGCGCCGTGACATCTTCCGCGAACTTGATCTTACGGAGGATGCTAATGCCGTGCTTTATTTCCCTACGACGGCAACAGCTGACGGACGTGAAAACCTCTTTAACTATCTCTTCAAACTCATTCTCCGACGTCAGATTAAGGCTTATGATTATAAACTTGACGGCAACGAACGCTTTGAGGCGGACAACGTAGTTGCGCCCAAGCAACTCATGGACCGTCATCAGATTCTGTATGAAGAACGCGACGGTCGCTTTCGTGTGAACGATGCCGACTTGCCCAATGAAGCGGTAAAGAGTTACTTCATCAAGGAAGTGATTTATTACGACCGCACCATGTCACAATTGCGCACACGAGTGACTGCCATCTGCCCCGTAATGCATCGCGCCGATGATTATAGCGGAGCCATTCAGAAGATTCCTCTTTTCTGGGTGAATTATGACGAAGCGGCCCCCTATCTTGGCAAACTCATGCTCATGGGTAGCAATTATAATAATGCCGCAATGCTTTCGGCCGACGATTATTTCACACTCTCGCGCTACGATGGCGATATTTATAAGGTGTCAAACCTTCAAGATCGCTTCCTTGCGGCATATTGCCCCACCGACACGGCAATGAAGCGCGAGCAAGAGCGTATTGAAAAGGAATTGACGGAATTTGAGCGCGTCCTCTGGAAGGGTGATTCGGCGCTTGTGGCTGTTGATACGTTGGCAGTCGTTCAGGGCGATTCCGTTGTGACGGTTGAAAAGAAAAAAGTGCGTCGCTCTTCGCGCCGTGCCACTACCGACAAGGTGAAGAAGGAAAAGAAGACGAAGGAAACGAAAGTGAAGCGTCAATCATCACCTTCGGGAGGTAGCGGACTCAGTGTGCGTCGCCAAAGAAGATAATCTGTGTGTAGAGGTATAGAAATAACGGGAGCCAACTCCTGTTACTTCTATAACTTCTTTGTTGTTTTGTAAAGAAACAACGGTTAACGATGAATGGTTAATGGTTAACAATGAATGATGAACGGTTAAAGGAAAATGAGGAATGCCACTTGCGGACATCCCATCGTAGCTTCCCGAACGCTTCTTGCCTGTTTGTTTGCTTGCTTACTTATCAATTTCTAAATAATAACTATGAAGAAACTTTTACTCTCCCTTTGTATGGCACTTTTGACGCCCTTCTGCGTCGTTGCTCAAGAGGCACTTCCCTTGATTCCTCAACCCCAAAACCTGACACAACGTGCAGGCACGTTTAAAATGCCAAAGAAAGTGCGCGTTTACGTTCCTGCTTACGAGAATGACAGTGTGCAGGGCGTTGTTGACCGTTTTGCTTCTCAGTTAAAGCAAAGTTTCGGTCTTGAAATGAAAACTGCGCACACGCCAAAGCGTTCTCACATGGAGTTACGAATTAACCCCAACATTCATGACGAAGGTTATCGCCTCGAAGTGGAACAAGAGATGATTCTTCTTGAAGCTTCTCGTCCCGCAGGCTTTTTCTATGGTCTTCAAACCTTAAAGCAACTCATGCCAGCCGAACTCATGGCAGGCGTAGCTACTGCTGAAAAGGTGCGTCCCGAAATTCCTTGCGTCAGCATTACGGACGAACCGCTTTATGGTTGGCGCGGTTTTATGCTTGACGAAGGGCGTCACTTCTTTGGCAAAGACGAGGTGAAGCGCATCCTTGACATGATGGCGACTTACAAGATGAATCGCTTCCATTGGCACCTTACGGAAGACCAAGGTTGGCGCATTGAAATCAAGAAGTATCCCAAACTCACGGAAGTGGCAGCTTGGCGCGAAACGAAGAAGTTGGGGTGGGGTAATGAGTATCCTACGGACGGCGAACACTACGGCGGTTTCTACACACAGGAAGATGTGCGCGAAATCGTGGCGTATGCCAAGGAGCGTTTCATCGAA
>CALCUV010000214.1 GCA_937906765.1 uncultured Prevotella sp. | reverse complement strand
CTCTATTTCGGTAGTGACGGGCGTGTAGAACTCACGGATATCGCGCAGATTATTCAGGATGCCGACGTAGAAACCGTGTCCACGTTAAGCATCTCCGTCAGTGAAGATGGCATGTCGTGGAGCGGAGGACCCTCCGTCCGAATCATCCCTTGCACAGTGGCCACCCCAAGGATCGCCCTTGACATGAAAGACCATTCGTTTCTCACCTTGTTAAATGGTCCGAAGCAAGTGCCAGAAGATGCCGTAGAGCGCGTAAGTTTTTATTCCGAGACGGGTGATGAAACGCTTGTTGTGATGTTAGATTATGTCACACAGGAAGGAGAGTTGTATCGCGAGAGCGCCACCTTTACGAGGGGCGAAGCCGGTTGTGTGAGTTCTTTTGTGCTTCCCTTCCAATCCTTCCGCAGTTTTGCTCATAATGCGAGTGACCGCCTTTTGCGCTTGCTTGTAGAGGCAGGAGAGCGTCGTCAAGAATACTTAGTATGTCCAGGATTGAAACGCTATTTATATTTCTTAAATGCCTTTGCTCAGCAAGACGTTTTGTATTTCTCAGAAGTATCTCGCGAGGTGAAACCCACCCGCTCGTCAGGTCTTGTAGGAGGAAAACATCGCACCTTCTATATAGAACCACATACAAAGTTGCAGGGATTTACCGCCCCGTTGCTCGATAGCGAATTGGACTGGGCAGAAGATGCCGTTCATTCCATTTATTTTGAAGATGAACAGGGACATACGGTAGCTGTTATAGATAACGACTTCAAGTACACCACCTCGCCTTCCGAATTGCCCCGCTTATCCTTAACTTGGCGTCCCACGAAGCCAAACAGTTATTCCACTCGTAGGGTAAGAGTGTTTGACAGGACATTTGATAAGACTTATGAGTAAGATTACAGCCCTGCATCTAAAGGATGCGCTCCGTTTGCTGGAAGACGGGCAACCGCACGACCTTCGCTTGTGGAAGATGTCCACAGGCGATATTCTGACTTACCGCGGTGCGGTGTGTACGAAAGGCCACCGACGGAGCGGGACGCACAAGGTGATGCTCCCCACGTCGGGGTTGATGCGTGAGTTTCGCGATATCACGCTGTTTGAAATCGACAACTTAAAAATTTACTTATAACCAATGACTTTTGAAAGTGAAATCTTCACGGTGCGCGATGGTGTACATGCCGCCATCTCGGACGTTGGCGACACCACCACGGTTTGGGACGACGGCGACGACGTCGTAGCGCGTCCTGTTCCTGGGCACGAAGGGTATGAGTACGTGCTTTGGGGAGCGTCGGACGATGTTCCACACCAACTCATCCACCTGATAGGTTCGGACGAGGTGACCTCGCAGAACAAGTTTTTCAACGTGTTGACGTGCTATGGTGGTGGTCTGCGCTTTGTTGATGAGAATGATCAACCCACCCGCAACAAGGATTTGAAGTTGTGGGCGCAACGGCAGTTCCTCCCTGCATACTTCATGAACCAGTGC
>CALCUV010000213.1 GCA_937906765.1 uncultured Prevotella sp. | reverse complement strand
AGTTTGAAGCTGGTATTGAAATCCTTCGCAAGCTTAACATTAAGGCGTTGGTAATTATCGGTGGTGACGACTCTAACACTAACGCTTGCGTTTTGGCTGAATACTATTCTGCTAAGAACTATGGTGTGCAGGTGATTGGTTGTCCTAAGACTATTGACGGCGACTTGAAGAACGAACAGATTGAAACTTCATTTGGTTTCGACACTGCTTGTAAGACATATTCAGAACTTATCGGTAACATCCAGCGTGACTGTAACAGTGCTCGTAAGTATTGGCACTTCATCAAGTTGATGGGTCGTAGCGCTTCTCACATCGCTTTGGAATGCGCATTGGAAACTCAGCCCAACATCTGTCTCGTGTCTGAAGAAGTTGAACAAAAGGAAATGTCATTGGATGACGTAGTAACTTACATCGCTGAGATTGTTGCTAACCGCGCTGCTGATGGTAATAACTACGGTACAGTTTTGATTCCTGAAGGTTTGATCGAATTCATTCCCGCTATCAAGAAGTTGATTCAGCAACTTAACGAAGTTCTTACTGACCCCGCAACAGGTGAATCACGGGAGTTTGCTAGCGCTGAAGAACAGATTGCTTTCGTTAAGAGCAACATCGCTCCTGAAAACCTCGCAATCCTTGAATCTTTGCCCGCAGACGTAGCTCGTCAGCTCTGCTTGGATCGTGACCCCCACGGTAACGTTCAGGTTTCACTTATCGAAACTGAAAAGTTGCTCAGTCGTATGGTTGAAGTTAAGTTGGCTGCTTGGAAGGAAGAAGGTAAGTTCGTTGGTAAGTTCAGTGCCCAACACCACTTCTTCGGTTACGAAGGTCGTTGCGCTGCTCCCTCTAATTATGATGCAGACTACTGCTACAGCCTCGGTTACAACGCAAGTCGCTTGATTGCTAATGGCAAGACAGGTTACATGAGTGTTATTAAGAACACAACTGCTCCTGCTGCTGAATGGATTGCAGGTGGTGTGCCCATCACAATGATGATGAACATTGAGCGTCGTAATGGTGCTAACAAGCCCGTTATCCGTAAGGCGTTGGTAGAATTGGAAGGTGCTCCTTTCAAGTACTTTGCTGCTAATCGTGAACAGTGGGCTAAGCAGACTGCTTACGTTTATCCTGGTCCTATCCAGTACTTCGGTCCTTCTGAAGTGTGTGACCAGTGCACAATGACTTTGAAACTCGAACAGGCGAAGTAATAATTGCCTCATGAAATTTTAATTAGAGAATTGGGTGTTGATTATTCGTTGATTTTATTTTCAATGCTCAATTCTCTATTTTTATAACCCGACGTTCATAATTCAGACTATTATTTAATAATGGGAGCACCTAAATCTCAACATAACATAAGAAAAGCAAAAGGCAAAAGGAAATTTTCTTTTGTCTTGATAATGATTACCATAGGTGTGTCGCTTGCAATTGGGATTTATGGCTATATTTTCAAAAGATATGTTCTTTCTCCCTATGGTCGTTTTAGAGCACTCCATAGTGAAATTCATTATCCAGAACAATATACAGTCCGCGGTATAGACATCAGTCGATACCAAGGAAAAATAAATTGGGATGATGTGAAAACCGAACAAATTGGAGGTGAAGACATTCAATTTGTTTTTATTAAAGCAACCGAAGGGGTGAGTATTTTCGACCCCTACTTTAAAGACAATTTTCGTCAAGCGCGCCTTAATGGGATTGTCAGAGGTGCCTATCATTATTTCTCTCCAAGTGTGACGGGATTAAGTCAAGCGCAACATTTTACCAAGCATGTTAAACTGAAAATCGGCGACTTGCCTCCTGTGCTGGATGTTGAAGAAATTGGAAACTTATCTATCGCATCTCTTCAAAAGGAAGTGTTAGATTGGTTGGTATATGTAGAAAATTATTATGGGGTAAAACCTATTATATATTCAGGTCATAACTTTAAAAAGAAAAATTTGAGTCATCCAAAATTACGAGATTATCCCTTCTGGATTGCCCATTATTATAAAGATGAATTAGATTACGATGGCGATTGGGTGTTTTGGCAACACACCGACTTAGGGGATATTAAGGGCATCAAGGGTGACGTTGATTTAAATATCTTTAATGGTTCATTAAGTGATTTGAAGGCATTAACAATAGATAGTTTGGCCTGTTAGTTCATTTAGTCAAACTATTATAGAAACAATATTTAATTTAGGAGAAAATCTTTGAGACTTAATTTAAACTAAGTCTCAAAGATTTTTTGTTAAATAACTAAGAATTTTTGTATTTTTACATTCTGAAGACATGGAAATTGATTTAATAGAAACAACTTCCCATAGATGGATAGAGATAACAATAAATTAGATAAAGAAACAAATTCAACAATGGGGCGAATTGAGAAAGAAAAGAAGATTGTTGGTCTGATGATTCGTCTTTATTGTCAACATTTTGAGAAGAATGATACTATCTGTTCCAATTGTGCTGAGTTACTCAAGTATGCAGAATGCCGATTGGAAAAATGTAAGTTTGGCGAAAAGAAACCTACATGCAAACAATGCCCTGTTCATTGCTATAAACCGGATATGCGTGAACACATGAGAAGAGTAATGAGGTGGGCTGGTCCAAGGATGATTTTTTATCATCCCGTTGAAGCAATAAGGCATCTATTAAGAGAAATGTTATAATGAATTGGAGAAGATATGAAATTAGAATATACATTTAGAGATAAAGTTGTCATAGTTACAGGTGGGGCCAACGGTATTGGTCTATGTATTGCAGAAGAGTTTCGCTCTCAGGGATCTCTCGTATATGTGATTGATAAACAGGAGGGCGATCATTTTGTTGGAGACATTTCCAAGAAAGAGGTGCTGGAGGCATTTGCCACAGAGGTGCTGAGCAAGCATAACAAAGTGGATGTCGTTGTTAACAATGCTCTGCCACTGATGAAAGGGATAGATGAATGTTCCTATGAAGAGTTTCAGTATGCTATGAGTGTTGGAGTTACTGCTCCATTCTATTTGGTTAAACTCTTTATGCCTTATTTAGCAGATGGTGCATCCATAATTAATATCTCTTCTTCGCGCGATCGCATGAGTCAACCACAAACCGAGAGTTATACTGCATCCAAGGGGGGTATTGCTGCACTTACGCACGCATTGGCTATAAGTTTGTCGGGTAAAGCAAGAGTAAACTCTATTTCCCCCGGTTGGATAGACACGACATACACCGTTTATGAAGGTCCCGATGCTACACAACACCCCGCAGGTAGGGTTGGGGAACCTATGGATATTGCCAATATGGTGTTGTTTCTTTGTAGCGACAAGGCTAGTTTTATTACGGGCGAGAATATCTGCATTGATGGTGGCATGACCAAGCAGATGATTTATCACGGAGATTGTGGATGGAAGTTAGAG
>CALCUV010000212.1 GCA_937906765.1 uncultured Prevotella sp. | reverse complement strand
CAAGCCCTTCAGAGGAAGATGCAGACTACTTGATCAATGAATTGCAGATGCCCGATTATTTCCTGTCGGACATTGCCGACGTGGACGAGCGTTCACGTGTAGAGACCGAAGACGGATGGACAATGATTATCCTTCGTGTTCCTTATATGAATCCCACGAAGGGAGCATCGCGTTCACCTTACACCACTGTTCCGTTGGGCATTATTCTCAAGAAAGACATCTGCATTACCGTTTGCTACTACATCACTAAGATGATGAACGATTTCCTCGGTCACTATCAGCGTAAGGGGAAAGGATTCACCGACTCGGTGGACATGACTTTCCGCCTTTTCCTGTCCTCCTCCGTGTGGTATCTGAAATTCCTGAAAAAGATTAACTACGAAATTGAGGAAGCCAAGCGCGACCTTGACAAGAGCATCGATAATGAAGACCTCATCAACCTCAGCTCGTTGCAGAACTCATTGACATTCTTCATGAACTCCATCCGTGGGAATGAGACCCTTTTAGCGCAAGTGAAGTTCAAACTCCCTGTCGATGAACTGGATGCCGAACTGATTGAAGATGTCAACATCGAGATGAAGCAGGCACGTGAGAGTGCATACATTTATAGCAACATCCTTGAAAGTGCCGTCAATACCTATGCCAGTGTAATCAACAACAATATGAACACCGTGATGCGACTCATGACTTCGGTGAGCATCGTCCTCATGTTTCCCACGTTAATTGCCAGCCTCTATGGTATGAACCTCAAAAATGGCCTCGAAGATAACCCCCTGGGGTTCTACGAAGTGCTGGCCTTCTCATTGCTTGTCAGCGGTGCCATCATTTGGATGTTTCGCCGGCGCCGATGGTTGTAATACCTATAATTCGCTATTCCTCCTGCGGGAAAATACTATAAAAGTGGGATTGCGTACATGACAATAACGCCGTACCTTTGCATCGTGAAAAGTCGGTAAAAAAACGACATTTTCAGGTATAGAAAAGTTAGTTAGTCATAAGAATATAAATTGTTACGTAAACCACACAGTTTTTTGAAAAAGAAAAACCGACACCGTCTTGCGAAGTGATTCGCGGGGCGGTGTCGATTTTTTATCATGCGGCAATTGTCAATGGTGGTTTCCCGAGTGCTCAATTACAGCATACCTGAGCGCACACGGCTCAATGTTTCGGGAGTCATTTGTAGGAATGAGGCGATGTGTACCAAGGGAGCACGTTTGATTATTTCGGGGTGTCGCTCCATCAGCAGACGATAGCGGTCGTGCGCCGTTTCGAAGCGCATGTCGTCGGCCTTTTGTTGCGATACGAGCAGCGAATACTCAAAAATTTTTCGGTAAAACAATTCCACTTCACGCATCTCCTCAGTGAGGCGGTAGAAGTCTTCTTTGCTCACGCGCCAGATGGTTGATGGCTCCAGTGTCTCGGCCATCAGACGCGTAGGTTCTTGGCGCAGATAGCTTTCCAGACAGATGACCACATGTCCTTCGTAAGAGATGTGCTCGGTCAGGTCGCGTTTGTTCTTATAATAGAATTGGCGCACCATCCCCTTTTCCACATAGTGTACATAGTGGGCAATGTCACCCTCCTTGATGAACACTTC
>CALCUV010000211.1 GCA_937906765.1 uncultured Prevotella sp. | reverse complement strand
CCCGCCTGCGCAGCCAGTCGGTTTTCGCTGGCAATGCGGTGCAGGTACGCATTGAAATCGTAAGTCATAACCATTTCATCTTATGGATTCAAACGGGCTACAATCGTGTCCAAATCCGTGGTTCCAAAGGCGCTCTCCAATTTGCTTAGGAAACTCTGCAAGCGCTCCAACTGCTCACACTGTGCTCCCGTCATCACTCCTGCAGCTCCCGATGTTGCACCTTTTATGGTGAAGCGTTCTACCCATCCACTCGTACCCCAACTCTTGGCCACGATTTTGACGTGGTCATAGCGGGAGAGGATATTTACGTCGGCAAGTACTTCGGTGCTCACCTCATTATTGCCAACGGTTGGACCACGATAGATAAATTCATTGTGAGTCTCATCTGCACTCATCCCTATTGGTTGTGCTGTAGGACCAAAACGAAGCATAACTTCGCCATTCCACACATAGAGAATCCCGTTAATGACATACAGTTTTCCAATGATGGGCACAATTACCCCTAATTCCGTTGTGTCTCCATAGGAATTATTGGAAGCATAATCTCTCCATACTGCCCAAGCGCCATAATACTGTTCGCCTGACTTTGCCACAAAACCACCCATATCAATCAGGTAAACAACATCGAAATTTGATGGGATACCTTGCAGTTTTATATCGACTTCGCCTTGCTCTATTGAGGATACACTTAGAGCCGAGGGGCGCAACTCTTTGTAACGCTCTTTATTCACCGTCTCATGAATGGCTATACTATCTCGAAGTTCCGCTATAGGTAAAGTCACACTTCCCCAATCACGCGCACCCAATGCATCTTTCAAGGAGAGAACACCCGTTTCGCTGTCAAACGCGAGTCCACTGATACGTTCGCTCCCTGTAACGTTCTTCCAAGCGCCAACCTCGCCTATAGCCCATCTCACTTCACGCACATAGCGCGAACCGTCAAGATAGAGAAATTGAATCGTCGCCGAGGTATTTGAGAAGAACTGTTCTACCACCCCGTTCTTCCCGTTCTCCAAGTCATAGACGAGAAACACCTTACTTCGGTCGCTGGCATATTCGGCGGCTTTCGCTTCGGCGTCTCCGCTTCCGCTAAACATACCTAAGTAAACGGTGCGCCCTAACGTCTGCTTGTCAAGTGCACTCATCAACCCTGCTCCGTTTATCGTTGCCTCTGGCAGGGTGACACCACCGAATCCCTCATCCTGAATAGGGTCATGAAACTCCAATCGACGAGTTCCCGCATTGTAGAGAAGTTTATAAACCAGCGATGCTTTGTCGATATTGCGCCAGGCAGACTTCATGCCACTATCGTAATAGACCACACGCACAAATTCCGTGTTGATGCGCTGGGGGAACACTTCGGCGTGCTCAAACATAGGACCGA
>CALCUV010000210.1 GCA_937906765.1 uncultured Prevotella sp. | reverse complement strand
CGTGCATTGTGTCATACTTGAGCATGTATGCCAAGTAATCTACGGGGCAAAGGTCATTGATACCTACGATCTGAATGTCATTGCGAGTCTGAGCTGCGCGGAAAACGAAACGGCCGATACGACCGAAACCGTTAATACCTACTTTAATCATTGTTTTAATTAGTTATTAAAAATGGTTGTTAATACCTGTTTTACTCTATTTTTATTGAATCAAAAGGGATGTTTCACATTTCCCTACCTTATACGTGGCAAAATTACTATTTTTTTTTTAAATTTGCAGTGAAAACAAACTACATTTTTTTATTATGGCTTTTTTACAAGATTTCAAAGCATTTGCTGTTAAAGGTAATGCCATTGACATGGCTGTCGGTGTAATCATTGGTGGAGCTTTCGGTAAGATTGTTACATCAATTGTCAATGACCTCATTATGCCCCCTATTGGATGGCTTATTGGTGGTGTTAATTTTAAGGACTTAACTTTAGAACTTCCCGTCAACCCCTTAAGCGTTGAGGAGGGAGTTGAAGCTGTTCCAGTAACAATTAATTATGGTAATTTTGTTCAAACAACACTTGACTTTATTATCATTGCATTCTGCGTGTTCATGATGGTGCGTTTCATCACAAAATTATCGAAGAAGAAGGAAGAACCCAAACCCGCAACACCTCCTGCGCCTCCTGCTCCTTCTAAGGAAGAAGTATTGTTGACTGAAATTCGCGACTTGCTTAAGAATAAGTAAATCAAATATTCAGACATATATCAATTAACTCAAGTGTCATCATGAATTGAAAACATGATGACACTTGTTGTTTTATATCATTGCAACAATTGAGGAGCAGACATACCCCTCAACGAATTTCACACAATCAGATGTCCCACCCTTCATACCCAACATCAACTATTTGCAGTGCTTTACCAGGCACACTATCTCCGGCTGCACATCTATTCTTACATGCAATTACTTGGGCAAACTCTTCAATAGTCATTCTGCCTCGACCAACTTCTAAAAGAGTCCCTACTACAGCACGCACCATATTACGCAAAAAACGATCTGCTGTTATTTCGAAACGCCAATAATCATTTTCTAATTGTACCCACTTAGCATGCGTCACCTTACAGATATTGGTTTTGACATCTGTATGGAGTTTTGAAAAACTTGTAAAATCTCGAACCTCAAGAAGAAGTTTTGCTGCTTCATTCATCAACTCATAATTCGGATTGTAATGTATTTGCGTAGCAAAATGACGTAAGAAAGGATTTTTACGTGTGTACACATAATAATAATATGTACGATGAGTTGCGCTAAAACGTGCATGAAAATCCCCAGGAACTTGCTTCACATATTGCACGGCTATATCTGGAGGAAGCACTCGATTCAAACGTTCGGACAATTTCAATACATCATCAATCTGAGGAGCATCAAAATGGGCAAACATCTTGACTGCACACACACCTGTATCTGTACGTCCTGCTCCAGTCACCTCTATTTCAGTTCGCAACAAAAGAGATAACGCTTCGTTTATTTTTTGTTGTACAGAAGTAGAATGGGGTTGCACTTGCCACCCATGATAATTAGTTCCGTCGTAGGAAAGAGCAATTAAATAGCGCATATATTATACTTTAAAAAAAACATCATCCTATCTTAAGGAAAGGTAAAATAAAAAAATGCCACACTTCTCCCGAAGTATGGCATCCGTATTGAGAAAAAACCTTTTTAAATTGAGAGAGAGAAAGTATTATGCTTCTTCAGCAACTACTTCGAAGGGAAGTTCTACATTAACATCCTTGTGAAGTTTAACTGTTGCAGTGAATTTACCTACTTCCTTAACGTCCTTGAGGACGATAACCTTGCGGTCGATGTTGAAGCCGAGCTTTGCAAGTTCTTCCGCAATGTGGTGGTTAGTAATGCTACCATAAGTTGCACCAGTTGCGCTAACCTTAGTTGCGATTACGATGTTTTCAATTGCACCGAGCTTAGCGCCGAGTTCTTCAGCTTCCTTCTTGATCTGTGCAATCTTGTGAGCGCGCTGCTTAAGTTCTTCAGCAAGCATCTTCTTTGCAGATGCTGAAGCGATAACAGCCTTGCCTGTGGGGATAAGGTAGTTGCGTCCGTAACCGTCCTTTACAGTAACGATTTCGTCCTTGTAACCCAAACCAATAACGTTTTCTTTCAAAATGAGTTCCATATCTTATACCTCCTTTTTTATTTCATCATATCTGTTACGAAAGGAAGCAACGCCAAGTGACGAGCACGCTTCACAGCCTGAGCTACACGACGCTGGAACTTCAATGAAGTACCAGTGATACGACGGGGAAGGATCTTACCCTGTTCGTTCAAGAACTTCTTGAGGAATTCAGGATCCTTGTAGTCGATATACTTGATACCGCTCTTCTTGAAACGGCAATACTTCTTCTTCTTAACATCCACTGTGGGGGGAGTCAAATATCTGATTTCTGATTGTGCCATTGCTTAGTCCTCCTTTAGTTTGAATTTTTGTTACGACGCTTAGCTGCGTATTCTGCAGCATACTTTTCCATCTTAACAGTGAGGTAACGCATTACGCGTTCGTCACGACGGAAAGCAACTTCTAACTTGTCTACAACTGTAGGTTCAGCCTTGAATTCTACCATCTGATAGAAACCTGTAGACTTCTTCTGGATGGGGTAAGCAAGCTTCTTCATGCCCCAAGCTTCTTCATTGATAATCTCTGCACCTTGTTCTGCGAGAATACCCTTGAACTTTTCGACCGCTTCCTTTGCCTGTACGTCAGACAAAACGGGAGTAAGGATGAAAACGGTCTCGTACTGATTCATCATACGTTTGTTAATAATTAATGAGTTAGTAATTGTGCTCTTACAAACATTATACATGTCCGCAAAAAGCGGTGCAAAATTACGACTATATTTTCATTTAAGCAAAGGTATCTTCTTATTTTTTAACCAGAAATCCACTTTTTAGTGAAATTCACCTATAAATCTACCTTCTGAAGGGAATATCCAAGATGCTTTAGGCGAACTGAGGCACCTAAACAGAACATTAATTTACAAACTCTCACAAAACAATGATATGCTAAAGGAGATTGTGGTGGTATTTGTTCACGACGAATACTGCTTGTTGCTATTCTTGCACAAGTTCGGTAAAGTGCTACATATTTCTGTGCCTCTTTACTATCGAGCGTTAGGTTTAAATGGTTCATAAGGATATTATCATCCATATCATCAAAGCCTTGTTTGCCATAGAAGGATGTGTAGGGAAGTTGAACTAATGCGTCCCAATCTCTATCCCACCCTTCTGCAACAGCCATGCCTAAGTATGCCGCCCAAGCCACAGAAACTTCAGGGTAGTCAGCAACCTGAGTCACAGCATCTGCTACATACTCCTGTTGCATGCGTTCCCACTGCTCCAAGAGGTCATCTGTCATCATGAAATCTCCATCTAAATCTTCAACAGGTAAAAGTATTGCAGATTTAACACGCGTTTCAAACGACTCTAAGTAATCTTTTTCTTCCATATTTTATAATGAACTTTTATATTCTCGGCAAAGATAAAATTAAGTCTCAAAGTTTTTAAATTATTTGAGACTTAATTTAAATTGTTTGAGACTTAATTAAAAAAAAGTCAATATCTATTTTTTCTTCGAAAAAGGAATATTGACGAATTGCTGTTTCTGTTTGCAAGTATTATATAATCTGCAGGAGCAATTCTGCAAGTTCGTGAGCTTTACCTCGTGCGGGTTTGCCCGTTTCCGTTAGTGGAAGTTGGTTCACCCTAAAGAAATGTTTGGGCACTTCATATCGACTCACGACATTCACGCAAGATTGACGCAATGCTTCTGCTGACGTCTCCCCTTCATAAAGCATCGTAAGCGCTTGTCCGAAATGCGCATCATTTACGTATGTTAACAAAAACTTTACGGGGAGTAATTTAGAGAGTTGATTCTCAATCGCCTCAATTTGCAACTTTACACCTCCAGAAATAATCACATTGTCGCGACGCCCTAAGACTCGAAAATTCCCATTCGGAAGAATCTCGACAATATCATTCGTTATGAGAGGATGAGGAGACGTCAATTCATCCGTAAGTATTAAGCACTTTTCGGCATCTGTACTCAATGACACACCATAAAGAGGAGTAAATTCGAGTTGGCGCTGAATTCCGTTAATTCTTCTGAGTGCTACATGCGAGAGTGTTTCTGTCATGCCGTAGGTTGCAAAAACTTTCACGCTTTCAGGTAATGACATTGCTATCTGTTCCACACTTTCAGGAATCGCTCCCCCACCGACAATTACATGTGAAAGTTTTTCGAGAACGCGACGTGACTCTTCATTATTCAGAATTTCAGTTAATTGATGGGGAGTTATGGCCAAAAGCGTTTGTTCTGAAAATCGGCTGTCATCAAATCCTAACAACGGGTTTGCTTGAGGGGACACGGATTCAATTCGCATACCCCCAACTAAGGCACGTACTATCATCATCTTGCCTGCGATATATTGCGTAGGCAAACAGATAAGCGCCACGCTCCCTGGTTGCAAACCAAGGACAGACAACGTGCGTTTAGCACTATTAATCATCCTACTTTTCTCTACAAGCATTCGTTTGGGAACGCCTGTAGAACCAGAGGTTTGAACTTCTATAAAAGATGATTCATTTTCAAACTCTCGAATAAAATCCTCAATATGTTGCATGGGGCGACAAGAAAAAGAGCGTTGAAATTGCACAAGGGCAACGATCAACGCTCCATATTTGTTATCTATTACTTTAACGCATCCAAATTCTGCTGGTTATAAATCTGCTTTCCTTCAGATGTGTAGATGTAAGCAAGACGTGCAGCGTATGCCTTTTCAATCTTACCGCGCACCATCTTCATCGTACTGTTAATCATCTGATTCTGCTCAGTGAAAGGTTCAGCAAGCACAGCAAATGTTGCGGGCAACCAGCGTTCGGGGAACATTGTTTCGAGTTCACCACCCTTCTTAAACACGTTGATTTGCTTCTCAATTTCGCCAATAGCAACCTTACGACCTTCTTCCGTTTCAAGTGTCAAACCTTGGTGTGCGATATGACGCAAGAGGCGTTCCTTGTTGGGAACAACAAGTGCAGTAGTATATGCCGACTGGTTGTTGTAAAGCATGATTTGGTCAATACATGAAGAGTGCTCAACGAGTGCTTCTTCAATGCCTTCGGGACTATACTTTTCACCATCACTACCAATGAGCAAACTCTTGAAGCGACCCTTTACGTAAAGCAAGTTTTCCTTTGACATATAACCTAAGTCACCCGTATAAAGATAACCATCCTTCACCGTTTCAGCAGTTGAAGTGGGGTTCTTCCAATAACCTGCCATCACGTTTTCACCCTTAACGACGATTTCACCCATTTCACCAACGGGAAGTTCCTTACCGTCAGCCATAATCTTGATTTCAATGGGCTGAACGAGTTTACCGCTAGAACCGAAACGATAACGTTCAGGACCATTAGACGAAATTACGGGAGTTGCTTCAGAAAGACCATAACCTTGGAACATAGGCATACCGATGCCCATATAGAACTTCTGAAGGTCTTTATCAAGAAGTGCACCGCCACCGATAAAGAAGCGCATTTCGCCACCGAAGTTTTCACGCACCTTTGAGAAGAGAATCTTGTCAAACAACTTCACCATGGGAGCGAGAATATAACGCCATCCCTTGAAATCGAGATTTGAATCGCCATTGTAAATCTGTGACACCTTCAAAGCAAAGTTGAAGAGACGAACCGTTCCCTTACCCTTTGCGCGAATGCCATTCTCAATATTCTTCTTGAACGTCTTTGCTAAAGCTGGCACAGAAAGAATGAAGTGAGGTTTTACTTCCTTAATATTAAGGGGTATATTCTTAAGTGTTTCGAGAGGCGTACGACCAACTTGAACAGTTGCAGCTGTAGCACCGCGAGACATCATGATGTAGAAACCAACAACGTGTGCGAAGCAGTGGTCAAGGGGTAGAATAATGAGTGTACGCCAAGTTTCATCGATATGGACGAGTGTGAGTGACTGCTCTACATTTGCCGTATAATTGCGGTGTGTCAACACAACACCCTTGGGGTCAGCTGTAGTACCTGAAGTATAAGTGATGGTTGCGTAGTCGTCGTTCTGCAAAGAGTTTGCCACACTAAGAAATTCCTCCATAGTGTGTGTCTTCAAGAATTCATCACCCATTGCGAACACATCATCCACAAGAATTTCCTTATCCTCAAGTTCGCCACAATTATCGAATACGATAATCTTTTCTACGGCATCCAACTGGTCCTTAATAGCACGCACTTTCTTCAACTGAGTGCCTGAAACCATAACGAACTTTACATCACCATGCTTCAAACGGAAGAGCAAGTCACTGCTTTCTTCCAACTTGATTGAAAGAGGCACGTTAATAGCACCTGCATAGAACATTGCTAATTCGCCAATAACCCAAAGATTACGACCTTCTGAAAGCAATGCCATCGTATCCCCCTTCTTAACACCAAGAGCCTGAAGACCTGCGCCCAAGCGGTAAACTTGTTCCCTTACTTGAGCATAAGTTGTAGGTTCAAACTTCTTACCAGTTTTTTCAAGCAAAAAGGTATTCTGCCCATACTTCTTAACTGACTCCTCGAAGAGGTCAACTAATGTTTTCTTCATAACTATTGAATTACTATTATAAAATTCTGGTTGACTGTTTCGTGTAATTTAGAGTATAGCATTTACAACCATCACACTAGGTTCACCACAAAACGGGTGCAAAGTTACTAATAATTACACAATAACACATTTTTTGTGCATATAAAGTTAAAATTTGCTAAAGAAAAAGCGAAATCTGCTTTATCAAACAAGCAAAATGGTGTATTTTTGTGCCGATTTTAGTTTAGAAACGTTTAAGTTAATACTTAACAATTGAATAATTGAGGAATTTTAGTTCTCGCAACATTATTCTTACCAACACTTTTTCAGACTCACATTCCACCATTTATTCCTCTGTCAATAAAACATATAAACTTCATGACCAACAAAATACCCTTGTTAAAAAAGATTTTAGATATCTTAAAATCATCAAATTTATATAAAAGGTCCAAGATATTCATATTTCTTAAATTATTAGAATCAGT
>CALCUV010000209.1 GCA_937906765.1 uncultured Prevotella sp. | reverse complement strand
CCGATAATACTCTCACAATAATTATAATTAATCAAGGCAGTGAATATTTCTACAGTTGGTATATCTTCAACAACCGCGTAACCATCGGTGCGCCCGTAGCGAAGCACATCCGCTTCGTGCGAGATATTCAATAAATCGCCCCCCTTGCTTTAGCCCAACGGGGCTCAGTCACCCTCCGACATAACTAATCCGGATATCTACCGTCGTAAATACAGAAAAACCGTCAACAAGCGGGTTTGTCAATGCAAAAAAAATTGGCAAACCCGCTTTCGTTTCTTTATAACAACAGAGAGCACTTCTCAGCGCACATATCTTCAGTCCCTAAAAATACACTCGGCAAATTGTTTTTCCAACCCCTACTGAGAAAATTATTTCCAAGTTATGAAAACGTAATTCTCTCTCTTGAAAATGAGATTATCATACTTGGAAATTTTTCCAAAAGAGGTTCTGTGAAAATGCACTGACCTGCACTGAATTTAGTTGACAGTTTTGTTTGTTAAAACTGTTTGGGTTTACATTCTTAGATGTTATTCCTAATGAGGTTAACACTTTCTAAATTTATTCCCATTAAGGTTGACACATACTAGGAACAGCCCAGTCCTGATCTTAGTACTATAACTTATTCTCTGTGTATTTAACCCTAGTAAAATTTCAAGGGAAAATAGTTTCGTACCAAGGCTTGGTATTTTTTCTACCAGTAGTGGTACTAAAAATACCAAGCCTTGGTACAAAAAGTACCAGTACTGGTATTCTAATCAAGAATAATTTTTGTGAATTGCTTTCAAATTAGTATTTTTGCATAGGTAGAAACACCACCGTTCTTGATTCTGATGGCAGAACTCAAGTTGTGAATTGCTTTCAAATTAGTATTTTTGCATAGGTAGAAACACCCTAAGGTATCTTCAAACCGAACTTCTACAAGTTGTGAATTGCTTTCAAATTAGTATTTTTGCATAGGTAGAAACACCACCGTTCCGCATGGTCTGCGTTAGGGATTGGTTGTGAATTGCTTTCAAATTAGTATTTTTGCATAGGTAGAAACACCCAAATCAAGGTTCAAGAGATATAACATTCAGTTGTGAATTGCTTTCAAATTAGTATTTTTGCATAGGTAGAAACACCCCTACGGCGCAACAGTTACAAGCCGCTCGCGTTGTGAATTGCTTTCAAATTAGTATTTTTGCATAGGTAGAAACACCTCAATTATATTGCAAATCTTTGGAACTTAGTTGTGAATTGCTTTCAAATTAGTATTTTTGCATAGGTAGAAACACCTATGTGATGTACCAAATTTCACGGGCATACGTTGTGAATTGCTTTCAAATTAGTATTTTTGCATAGGTAGAAACACCTGGGCCTTCGTATGGTGCAGCGAGCAGGCAGTTGTGAATTGCTTTCAAATTAGTATTTTTGCATAGGTAGAAACACCGAGTGGTTACTTCTTGCGATGCTATGCTTAGTTGTGAATTGCTTTCAAATTAGTATTTTTGCATAGGTAGAAACACCAATGTACGGCGATTAGGTGGACTTTTCCGTGTTGTGAATTGCTTTCAAATTAGTATTTTTGCATAGGTAGAAACACCATGGACTATCTTCAAAATCTCCAAATTCATGTTGTGAATTGCTTTCAAATTAGTATTTTTGCATAGGTAGAAACACCTTCCAGTCGGTTCTTAAAGTACTTCTGTGTGTTGTGAATTGCTTTCAAATTAGTATTTTTGCATAGGTAGAAACACCCACTATAAGGGCGTACGACGCGAAAGGCAGTTGTGAATTGCTTTCAAATTAGTATTTTTGCATAGGTAGAAACACCGCAAGTAGAGCTCTGATAACTCGTGCGCTAGTTGTGAATTGCTTTCAAATTAGTATTTTTGCATAGGTAGAAACACCACGATCTGTATATTTGTATGATTGATAAGTGTTTATGATGCAATTTTGAAAAGAAAAATTAAGTTTGTTTTTACCTAATAAAAGGACTGCAATATCAAATTTGCAGTCCTTTTTAATTGTGTGAAGTTAGAAAAGTTCCAGTTGCAGTTCTGGAACTTGAGGTAACTGTGTCTTTTTACCATGGAAGAGTTGCAGTGCACCAAATTGCTTATCGGTAATGGTTAAAATGCCCACTTTTCCATATTCAGGTAAGTAGGATTTCACGCGCTTCACATGAACTTCGGCATTTTCGCAACTGGCGCAGTGACGAATGTAGATGGAGAATTGAAACATGGTGAACCCATCTTGCATAATCTGTTTCCGAAACTTTGTTGCGGCTTTACGGTCGCGAAGGGTTTCGGTGGGGAGGTCAAAGAATACAAGCACCCACATAACACGGTATTCGCTAAAACGGTCCATAAATTTCAGTGTTTTATTTTTCGGGATAAACCACTTTACGAAGTTCTCCGCTAAAGCATTTGTACAAGGAAGCGGTAGTTTGCGTAGCTGCAACCATCAGCGGACTGCGCTTGCCTCCTATATTCACTTCGAGCGTAGGAATTGCAAGAAGTTCGACTTTCCACTCATGTGTTAATTCATCAGGAAGTCCACGGCGTTGAATTAACTTGAAGATATGTTCATCTACATAAGGGCGGTAAGGTTCCATGATATCATCAGCAAGGCAGTAGGCATTATAGCGGTTATGATGGTGAATGCCTAAGGTGGGAAGCAATCCGCTGGATACTAAAGCGCGTGCAATAATAGCACGCAGTATGGAATATCCGTAGTTGAGCAGATTATTGGGCGGTACACCCTCACGGTCGCGAATAAATCCTTCTATGTGTTGTCCAAAGAGGTGCTTCCAATAAAAGGCAGCAGCTCGTCCTTCTAAATTATCCGAATCCCCACTACGGACGTCTTTTGCCCATACACGCATACAATCTACTCGTGTGTTTCGACACGCCTGCAATACTGTAGCTTGATTGTTGATTTTACATTGTATGGTTTGTTGCCACAATTGTTTCTTGAGGGGTAATGATGCTTCAATCTGATGGCGGAAACGTTCGCTCTGAGTGGTGTTCCCACAGAGGGGGAGCATTAAACCTACGGGCAGTCCTTTGTCATCGCAAGAAATAAGTGCAGCATTATTTGCAAGTAATGCCTCTATGGCACCAGTGGTAATCGTAATGCGTTTATTGTCTAACACTACCACACCGATATCCTCAATAGGTTTGGTGACTACAGCCTCTTTCTTTATGCTTTCCGCAAGTTCGGAGTTACTCTCAACTTCTGGAATTTTGATAACTAATTGCGCATTGCGTAAGGATAAATAAGCAGGATTGCCAAAATACAAGGTACGTTTAATCATAGCGGTAAGGTTTATAGGTTACAATTATGGGGATACAAAAAGGGATTACTGCATGCGCAATAATCCCTTAATAGTACTATTAGTATTCTCCAACGGACACGATTTGTCCTATGTGGTTGATGCGGACTTTAACCAACTGGGTCATTGTAGATAATGATTGAATACGTTTCCAGGTTATATCTCTTAAATCTTTTGATTCATCTACGGATGTTTCTAAATGGTGTCTAAATACATAATATTTTGAGGCTAACTTCTGTACCCTAAACAAATTAGGACTAATCAACTTATAGTTATTAGGATCCAGTAAATCTATCTCCTTCGGGTCGAAACTAGTTGATTCATTGGGGAACACGAAGTATTCGTTCTGCTTCATGGTGTAAAGGAACTTCCATCCTTCTTCACGCTTGTATTCCTTATCCACTGCAGGAAGTCCCTGATTGACGCGCGCAACGGCTTCGTAGAAAGAAACTACACATTCATCTAACTCCATGCGTGGCATGCCGTCCTCGTCAAGAATGGGTAACCCCTTCTTGTCAAGCACAGGTTTTTGATAGATGGCGACATGGTGGTTGTTGGATGTATTGACGAAATCAACAGGGATAGTTTTACCTTGTTCGTCAAGAATCAAGCGACCTTCCTTGTCGCGCTTATCATGAAGAGATTGCGCATTGCTCACGCCGTAAATGGTAACACGCTTGATGCTTATGTCTTGCTCCTCGTTCAACCAAATGGGGCTTTCATCCAAATTGATAAATGCTTTCTTGGGGTCGCCACCAAATGCCTCAAGGCGTGCCTCGAGCAATTTGCGGATTTTGACATCCACAACCTTTGCTACGTTCAAATCGGGAGAAACGTCCTTACGGATAGTGTAGGTCGTGTCCAAACTTACGGTTTTTACCTTGGATGGTACCGCCTTTGTATGCGCTTCGTTCAGCCAAATGGGGTTCTTATCCAAAGCATTCTTACCCGTGAAAGCTTTCTTGGGGTCGCCACCAAATTGATTAAGGCGCCAAAGGAGTGCTTCACGATAGATCGCCTTGCAGACAGTTGCAATCTTGGTTGCGTCAAAGGCAGAACCTACGGATTCCTCCTTCGTTACGGATTCCTTACGACTGCCGTAGATGGTTTCGTTATGAAGTTGTCCGCGCGGTGTAAGCTGCACTTTCGTGAAGGTGCCGCCTTTAGGTTTGCGTACCTTATTCACGTTGAGGGTAACAACCTTATTCTTCGCCTTAATAGATACGAGAATTTGCGCTAACTGACGCAATGCTTCAGTTCTGAATGTGTGTAAAGGTATGGGAGCAATGGCACGACCGTTATGGAAATACGCATTGCGGATGCCATAAAGTTCTGTACCCTCTTGTTGTGCCGCATTCTTGTTATTAAAATATTGTATAAATGCAGGTTTCGTAAATGCCACGGTGAGGGCATCCATAGCGTGGTGGCGATGGTCGTTGCGCTTGGTCCAGTCGTTGATGCGTCCGATTTGGCGTCCGTCGCGGTCTTGGTGGTAAGACACTTTTCCGAGTGCGGCATATTTATCCCAGTTCAACTCCTTCATGACGTCAATCAATTCCCAGTCTTTGCGGAGTTGTTCGGTGATGCTTCCGGAAGTAGCCACTACACGGCGACAGATGGTATGGAGCATTGCCGAGGCACGCTTGGCGATGTATTGCGTATTGCGAAGGTCGCGTTCGATAAAGTCCTCGGGAATTTCCGCTTCGGTCATCTTCAACTTCTTCAACTTGGTCTTTTGTTGTGAGAAGAGCGAGGTACAAGCGGAGAGGTAACGCTTTAATCCTTCTTCACCGTATGTTTCACGCACAAAGTCGTAGGCCGTTTGCTTACCTTTTCTAATGTTCACATCACGGTACTCCAATGTTTTGTTGGAGAATGAATCGTCAAACAAGCGTGCTTGAGGAATGATGTGCTCAATGTCAATTTCTTTGGAGAAGAGTTTTTCGCGTGGAATATAGGTGTCAGAGTAGAGCGTCTTATATCCGTTCGCTTTCAGTTCTTCGTAAAGACGGTAGCGGATGATGTCATTGCGTGAGGGGTTAGGAATTTTGAAGTCCTCATCCTTTTGAAGCAACTCGCGTATTCGCTCTTGTTCTTTAGTGGCCGCTGAAATCGCCTTGGTCATTTGCTCACGCTCCTTCTGATTCTTCTTGAGTTCGCGCGCCAGTTCCACACGAATTTCATCGGGGCGTCCGTAGGTCTTGATAATCTCGTTGACCACATTCACCATTTGGTTTAGAATCTTTTCAACCACAGGGTTGCGTAAGGAGTTTTTAGGCAACAATTCAAGTTGATCCAGCAATTCCTTTTGCTCGATTTCTTCCTTGGTCAAGGAACTTGCTGAATGGCGATAGCCCGCATAAGTGCAAGCTACATCATAACCGCATCCTTCCTTCATGTAAGGGAGAATATTGCGAATGGCCTTGGCGCTCAAACTGCCGTAATCATCCTCAAATACAAGGTCCATGAGTGGACTTACGTAGTCGGTCGGACAAATACAGAGCGACGTTAGTTTTTCCTTCAATTTACTATCCCCCGTAGCTGAGTCGTCACCTTCAAAGGAGTAGAGCAAATGCCAAAGTTGATAGGAAAGTTGGTCGTCTAAAGGTTGGTCAAGATAAACCTGTGTGTCAAGGATTTCGCAATTCCATCCGAGGGATTCAAATACTGCGTGTGCTTGTTTCTTAAGTTCGGCTGAAGGTCTCTTGAAATCGAGTGGTTCGTGTCCACTCAAATCCATCATGGCGCTGAATGCTTGATAGAATAAATGCCCTGTTGTATTACCCTTTACGGATTCAAAGTTCAGGTCGAGTGAATTTACTTTATCAAATAACAACTTTAGAATCTGCGCCTTCTTCAGTTCTGATTTGATTGAGAGTTCTTCCGCCAAGATTTCTTTCTCTTCCTGCGTGAGGCGTCTTCTGCCTTCGAGTTCTAATGCTTCACTCGCTTCAGTGGCATTGGTGGGCGACGCAACATTTTTCTTTGCGCGCTTCTTTTTGCCTGAATCATCAACAACAATGACCTCTAAATTATTGAGCGATTGCCAAATCTTGAAATCTTGGAATAGGGGAGAGGAACGTGGGATTACACGACTACCCACCACAATGGTTTTCTTTTTACCATCGCGGAGCACGACCTCTTGATCCTTGCGCTCAAATTCACAGATGCTGATGAGTGACTTCTGACTCTTCAAACGACGTTGGAAGAAAATAACGACATCGCGAATTTCAGCCTTCAGTGCGGGGGTGAGTTGTGGGTGGAAACGTGCTTGACTTTCCCAAATCGCTTCAAACTCATCCATATAGTCCTGACGGTAGAACACAAGATTCTTCAAACTATTATGGCGATTTTCAGAGAGTCGGTTCATCAAGTATTGTCCTATTGTAAGGTGGTTGAAGAACAAATTCTTGCTTCTGTCACTAATAGCACCAAGGTATCCGCTGGACTTGTTAATGTCAGCATTGATTTCTTGCAAGACAATGGCCAATTCTTCAGGATGCATTTTTTCTGAAAGAGCCTTGTTGCGCCACGCATAATTCTCCTTTTTCAACTCAAGTCCCTTCACTTTACGATTCGGCTTAGTGAGTTGAAAATCTACGTCTATAACTTCATTTTGCGCCAACTCCTCATTCCACGACTGGCGTTGTTCTGTCCACATAAAATGTTTCGCAAGAATGTCCCATGTTTGCGATGCGTTTTTGCCAGCAAGTGCTTCCTTCAATTCAGCAGTAAGGACACTTGTATAGAATTGAGTTTGGAAATTCCAGATACGATTAAATTCTGCTTGCAA
>CALCUV010000208.1 GCA_937906765.1 uncultured Prevotella sp. | reverse complement strand
GAACTTGTATGTACAGACGCTTACGGAAACACCAAAGAATTTGAAATCACCTTTGCGGGAATCATGTCATAGTCAATCAAGTTGCGCATCATGACGCGTTCCACTTCGGTCGTGTCGTGTTGTAGGGTCATGAGGGTTTCACGAAGGCGGTCGTTTTCGAGCATCAGTTCGGCATTACGCGCAGTTAGTTCGTGATTTACCTCATCTAAATTCACATAGTGCCACAAGTCGAGATACCATCTGTCTATGCTTGCCACTACCGAGTTAGTTCCGGAAAACCAAACGCTCCCCTGATAGTTGTTGAAGCGTATCAGGAGCGTCAAACTCACTCCCTCTAAAATCAGGAAGAGGAGCAAGTAGTTGTATTTGCGGAGTAAATCGAAAAGGGGACTCATGACTAGAGTACAGATTACAGAGTACAGATTACAGAGTACGGAGGGGAGATAAAAGAGTGCGGAGTACAGATAACAGAGTACAGAGTACAGATAACAGAGTACAGAGTACAGATAACAGAGTAGAGAGTACAAAGTACAGAGCACTGAGTAACACGCCGCATGGTAGTTGTTCTCTGTACTCTGTACTCTGTACTCTAAAAAATTAGCGCATCAAGAAGGTGTAGTTATCTACATTCTTGAGGGCAATCCCTGTTCCGCGTGCTACACAGAGAAGGGGGTCCTTGGCAACGTGGAAAGGAATGTTGATTTTGGCAGTCAAGCGCTTGTCAATGCCTCTTAAGAGCGCGCCACCACCTGTGAGCCAAATACCATTCTTAACAATGTCGGCATACAATTCAGGGGGAGTGTGTTCAAGGGCACTGATTACGGCCTGCTCAATACGTGCGATTGACTTTTCAAGGCAGTGTGCAATTTCTTGGTAGCACACGGGCACCTGCATGGGCATTGCGGTGATACGGTTAGGACCGTAAACCACAAAATCTTCAGGAGCTTCGCCGGGGAGGTCAGTAAGCGCAGCACCTACGGCAATCTTAATACGCTCCGCCATACGTTCACTGACGCGCACGTTGTGCTGACGGCTCATGTATTCTTGAATGTCGTTGGTAAAGTCGTCACCTGCCATCTTGATGGAGTTATTAGAAACGATTCCACCCAATGAAAGTACGGCAATTTCTGTCGTACCGCCACCTATGTCAACAATCATGTTTCCTTCGGGAGCATTCACGTCAATACCTACACCGATAGCCGCCGCCATTGGTTCGTAAAGCAAGAAAATATCACGACCGCCAGCATGTTCGGCAGAGTCGCGCACCGCACGAAGTTCAACTTCGGTAGATCCTGAAGGCACACCAATCACCATGCGTAATGAAGGCGAGAAAAGGCGCTTGCCTTTGTGCACCATCTTTATCAAGCCGCGCATCATTTGTTCACAAGCGTTAAAGTCGGCAATAACGCCGTCACGCAAGGGACGAATTACGCGAATCTTGTCGTTAGTCTTTTCGTACATCAACTTAGCTTTTCCCCCTACAGCTTTCATCACGTCCGTGTGGCGGTCAAGTGCCACCACCGAAGGTTCGTTTACGATGATTTCATCATCACAGATGATGATGGTATTTGCTGTTCCGAGGTCTATTGCTAATTCTTGTTTGAGCGAAAAGAAATTTGAGAAGACATTCTTCAAAAAACTCATAACAATAACAATAGGTTTAAAGTTCTGAGGTTAAGAAGTTCTGAGACTCTGAGGTTAAGAGGTCCATTCGGCCAGCATAGTTACTTCAGAATTTCAGAACATCTGAACTTCAGAACTTCAGAACTTTCTAAACCTTAAATCCTTGTTTACTTCTTAAAATAAGTGTGGATTGCAGTATCATAGTGACTGCTTACGCCGAATGCCTGAGTTGCGAACCAACGGCGCTGTTCGAGCGTTGTCTGCGCGCCATTTTCCTTCACAATATCAAGAAGGGGCTGATATTCTGCCTTTGAGGGAACGATAACTACGTCGTTGAAGTTTTTCGCACCAGCACGGATGAGCGAAATACCGCCTATGTCAATCTTTTCGATAATGTCGGCTTCAGAAGCACCACTTGCAACTGTTTGTTCGAAGGGATAGAGGTCAACAATTACGAGATCGATTTCGGGGATTTCGTATTGCGCCATCTGCTGTTGGTCACCCTCGAGAGAGCGACGGCCAAGGATACCACCGAAAATCTTGGGGTGAAGCGTCTTTACGCGACCGCCGAGAATGGAAGGGTAAGTAGTAACATCTTCTACCTTTTGGCAGGGGAAACCAAGGCTTTCGATGAATTCGCGTGTGCCACCCGTTGAAAGGAACTGCACACCGTCATTGTGGAGTGCTGTAAGGAGTTCGTCAAGACCGTCCTTGTGGAATACAGACACCAATGCTGTCTTAATTTTCTTTGTTGCTGACATAGTGATATTTATTTATGTTTTATTGTTCTAACATTTATCTGCAAATTTACGTTTTTTCTTTAGCATATTTGGCATTTTTGGAGGAAAGAAATAAAGAAAAAGATTACTAAAATACGGGTTGTAAAATGCAAATTACAAATTGGGAAAAATCTTCCTTAAATAATTAAAATTTTCTCTCAAACTGTTTGCCGTAAGTTACTCTTTGTTTTGACTATTTCTATGTGTGTGTTCAAGATGAGTCGGTCTGCCGAAAATATATGGCGACAAGGGCGGACTTTTCGGAGCATAAAGAAAGCGTCTCCCTGCTGTAAGTTGCTGAACAACTCACACAAGGAGACGCCTTTTTCTTATTGCCAAACGAGAAGTACAGCGACTTCAAGTGAAGGCTTATTCTACGGTGGGCAAGTTCGTTGGACTCACCACTTGAGGTAATGAATCTACAACTGTTGCTCCCGCAAGTTCCATCGTGCGCGACATACCTGCTTGCATGAATGCTTCGTACGCACGGTTTACAGATGCTTGCTTCATTTTATCGCCCTCAAGTGCATCTTGGAGCGACTCGTAATGCTCACGCTCAAACTTGGTTAAGCGTTCCGTAGCAGCCGTAATCATTTCCATAGACGTAGCCGCCTTGATTTCATTTGTAGTGCGCTCAATCTCGGTTATATACTCATCTACGACAGAAGAGGAACACCCGATAAGAAGCACCGTCGTGAGCGCAAGCAGAAGGATTGATTTGACTTGTAAGCGCATGGTGTCAGTCTTTATTTAACCGCCCGCTTTCTGCGGAAGCGGATGACTATTCTGGTTCTACAGGACTTTCGTAAGAACCTGTCAACTTCTGCTTAATCTCTTCGGCAAGCTCAGGATTGTCTGCAATGATGCGCTTTACGGCTTCGCGACCTTGACCTAACTTCGTGTCGCCATAGCTGAACCATGAACCGCTCTTCTTGATAATTCCTGCTTCTACGCCGAGGTCAACGATTTCACCAATCTGCGAAATACCCTGACCGAAGGTAATTTCAAATTCTGCCTTACGGAAGGGAGGCGCCACCTTGTTCTTCACCACCTTCACGCGAACCTGGTTGCCAATGGGCGTGTCGCCTTCCTTGAGCGTAGATACCTTGCGAAAGTCAAGGCGAACCGATGCATAAAATTTCAAGGCATTACCGCCCGT
>CALCUV010000207.1 GCA_937906765.1 uncultured Prevotella sp. | reverse complement strand
TAATCTGCCTGGGCAGATTCAGCAAACGCAGCGCATTGGCGATGACCGGACGGCTCTTGCCAAGCTTTTTGGCCGCCTGCTCCTGCGTGTAGCCGCATTCCTGCATCAGGCTGCGAATGGCGGCTGCCTCTTCAATGGGATTCAGATCTTCTCTCTGAAGGTTTTCTACCAAACCAGCAATAAGGTTGGTGGCATAAGCTCGTTTTTCACGTGCTGAAAGCTTATCGGAGATGTGGTATTTCTTTCGTTTCATAGTTCGCGAAATAGGATCGTAACAACGAAAATCAATATACCACATTTTTCCAGTGTGAAGTACGGGATAGGTGTAATTTAACACCTCCAGGGCGCTGGCCCCTTTTCTACGAAATGGATTCATTTTTTTTGTTGTGGAAAACTGAAAAGTCCCCCACAACCGTGAAACAATGTTTTGAATATGTCCATGCCTTAAAAACGGGAAACGAGATAAACGACTGAATAATCAGTGTTTATCTCGTATTTAGTTGCGGAGACCCGACTCGAACGGATGACCTCCAGGTTATGAGCCTGGCGAGCTACCAACTGCTCCACTCCGCGATATTCAAGAGTGTTTGTTTCTTGTTTGCGAGTGCAAAGGTATAACTTCTTTTTGAATGAACAAAATGTTTTAGAAGTTTTTTCAAAAAAAAGTTTTGTGGATTAATGATTTTAAGGGGTAATGTGAATTGGGGTTTGCAAATTTTCTCTTTATTGAGTGGAATTCAGGTGTGCGTTATTATTTTTGAAAACCCTGTTTATGTTGATAAGAAGTAGGTGCGACTTGAGAAAAATTAAGTGCGACTTATGAAAAATTAAGTGCGACTTATGAAAAATTAAGTGAGACTTAGTTAAAACTATTTGAGACTTAATTTAAATTATTTGAGATTTAAGAAAAACTGTTTGAGGTTTTGTTTTTAGACATTCTTACTTTGATTGTTGCGTCTCTTTTTCGGGTGATTCTTATAAACAGAAATGCGTGTGTGTTAGCAATTATTTAACACACACGCACTACTTATTTTTGTTTTATTCCACTTGCAACACCAATCCCTTGAGGTATTCTCCTTCGGGATGGTAGATGTTGATGGGGTGATCGGCAGGTTGATGGATTTGATGGAGGATTCGTACGTGGCGACCGCTTTGTGCGGCGGCGGTGAATACGGCAAGGCGGAATTGGTCTTTGTTTACGGCTTGTGAACAACTAAATGTGAAGACGATTCCTCCTTTGCGAATTTTTTGGAATGCGATGCTGTTGAGGCGTGTGTATCCCTTGAGCGCATTGTGGAGTGCTCCTTTGTGCTTTGCGAATGCTGGTGGGTCAAGGATGACAAGGTCGTAGTCGCCTCCTGCTTTCTCCAAGAATTTGAAGGCGTCTTCGGCAAATGCTTCATGGCGGTTGTCGCCCGGGAAATTGAGTTCGGCATTTGCGCGAGTCAGGTCGATTGCCTTCGAACTGCTATCTACGGAGTGTACCTGTGTTGCGCCACCGCGCATTGCGTAAATAGAGAATCCGCCTGTGTAGCAGAACATATTGAGCACGCTTTTTCCTTTGCTATAAGATTCAAGGAGTTTGCGGTTTTCGCGTTGGTCAATGAAGAAACCCGTTTTTTGTCCCTTCAACCAGTCGATGTGGAACTTCAATCCGTTTTCTGTTGCGACATTTGTTTCATCGCCTCCCACGAGGAACCCATTTTCTTGATGAAGGTCGGCTTTGTAGGGTAGGGTAGTTTCAGACTTATAATATACGTGCTTTACCTCGCCCTCACATGCCTCAATGAGTGCTTCTGCAATCTCTTGGCGACAGCAATGCATGCCTACGGAATGGGCTTGCATGACTGCCGTCTGTCCATAAACGTCAATGATGAGGCCCGGAAGTTGATCGCCTTCGCCATGAACGAGACGGTAGATGTCGTTATCGGGGCGCACGAGGTCAAGACTCTTACGTACCTTGAATGCTTCGCTTAAGCGCTCTACCCAAAATTCAGCGTTAATGGGGCGTTCCACAAATGAAAGCACGCGCACGGCAATAGAACCAATTTGGTAATGTCCCAATGCCATGAATTTGTTGTTTTCATCAACGATGCGTACGAGTGCTCCTTCGGGAAGTGACTCTGGAATACGATGAATTGCCCCAGAGAAAATCCAGGGGTGGAAACGGCGTAGGCTTTCTGATTTGCCTCTGCGAAGTTGAAGGGTTTGTATCACAATTATTTGATGTTATGTAAGGGGTTGTTTGATATAATAAGATGATTATGAGGTTAGAGCTCTAAATCATTAATGCTGTGAGCCACAAGTTCTTATACCTCTAAAACGATAGTAAAACCTTTGGCGTTATCGGATTATGAGTTTGCCTCAATAATTTGAAATCTGCCCGTTTGCTTCAGTTCATTAAGTTCTAAATAGAGGCGTAGGGTGGTGTAGGCATCCGTTGCGGCATACATTTTTTGCGACTCCGTCAGCACTGTGTTTTCCCAATTGGTGAGTTGTGCTGATTTTGAAATCTTTTCGCCAAATACGTTGGCATATAATTTCTGAAGACTCATGTCTTCGATGCCCATAGTCTTCACAAAGGTTTGAAGGTCAATAAATCCTTGCGGTTGGAAACTTGCTCTGCGTTTAAGAAGTGCGAGGTCGTCTTTTAGCGACAACCCAATTTTTGTGACTTCAGAACTTTCAAGGAATTCCACCAATTCTTGTGGCAATCCAATCATGTTTAAGCGGAAGAGAAAGCAGATGTCAAGAGTTGCAACCTGCAGAAGCGCTACTTGATAAACGAGTCCTTTACGAAAGGATGGGCGTGTTTCGGTGTCAACGCCAACAATGGTTTGATGTTTTAGAAAATCTACGGCAGCCTTTACCTCTCTCAGACTATGAATGACGACAATTTTACCCTTGAATTCAACCTTGGGAAGCGTTGAAATTAATGTCTTGGGAGTATTCTTAAATAAGGTCTTCATTCGCTTAATCTTTTACTGCAAAGCGCGCTTCATGAAGGGCTTTAAGCGCATTCAAAAGCGTTTGCCCCCAATAGAGTTTGAAATCTTCAATCGTATCAAACAGAGCAACTTGCATGGCTTCTTCATAGTTGGAACGATACACCTCAAGAAGGTTGCGTAATGCCTGATAGATGTCGGCAAGATTTTCGGAAATTGTGCAGAGAATGGGTTGCTCTGAGTACTTAAAATCTTCCACAAAAACGTCCAAGTAGTCATCCTTTTCCGCCAAGATATTTGCAACTCCAGAACGCACATAGTTGTAGTCTTCTTCCGTAACCTTAGGTTCGTTAAACCCATCAGTTTCCTCCACCTCGCCAATGAGTGAGATTTTTAGATACACCATCGGTAAGAGGTTGCGCATTACGTCAATGAAATCGTGTTGCTCGAATTCACGACTGTGCTCCATTACTTTGCAATATTCCGATGCCACTTGAATGAATTCCAAGGTCTTTTGTGAATATATTGAGGATTCTTCCATAGGTTTAAACTTCCAAGTTAAGTAAAACGGTCAACTTAAGACATTACAATTGTGTGCAAAATTAAATGTTGAGTAGGTATAGGCAAAGTAAAAAGGCGAATTTTTGTTAATTATCTACACATTTATTAATAAATATAGGGTGTATTTATAGATAATAGAAACCTTTTTTGTAAGTTTGCCTAATAAAATAAAGACAGAAATGCGCAAAAAGTTTTTTATAGTTATTTGGGTTGGATTTTTCTTAACCATTTTTTCAATTTGTTTGGCTTTCGTTGGCGTAATAAAAGGGTGGATTGGTTATATGCCCGATATTGAGGATTTGCAAAATCCCATTAGTCGTTATGCCTCTCAAGTTTTTTCCGAAGATGGTAAATTGTTGGGAACTTGGTCAAGAAATGAAAATCGTGTGTTTTCAGATTATGACCAAATCTCTCCCCATGTGTTTAATGCCTTAATCGCAACCGAGGATGAGCGTTTCTTCGAACATTCAGGAGTTGACGTGAAGGCATTGAT
>CALCUV010000206.1 GCA_937906765.1 uncultured Prevotella sp. | reverse complement strand
AGAAGAAACGCCGCGGAAGACCTGCGGTACTCTACCGTCTCAAACCATAAGGAGGAGTCAGGATGAACGAAAAGAAGATTCCACTTGACCATGTGCTCGTTGTTGTTGACGACCTTGCCCTACCCTTTGGCCAACTCCGCATGAAACCCAATGGTTCGGAAGCTGGACACAACGGGTTGCGACACATCACTTCCGTAATGGGCACACAAAACTATGCTCGTTTACGTTTTGGAATTGGGAACGACTTCCCAAAGGGTGGACAAGTGGATTTTGTTCTTGGAGAATTTGGTGCTGAAGATCTCGAAAAGATGGACGAACGTATTAATGTTGCTTCCGAGATGATTAAAGATTATGCCCTTCAAGGCATCCAACACGCAATGTGTAACTTCAACAAAAAGTAAAACATGGAAGCACGCATAGATAAATGGTTGTGGGCAGCTCGCATCTATAAAACTCGAACACTCGCCGCAGATGCTTGTAAGAATAGGCGCATCACCATCAATGGCGCGCAAGTCAAATCCTCACGAACGGTCAAAGAGGGCGACAAAGTGGGAGTAAAGAAAGCACCCATCACTTATACCTTTCTCGTGAAGCAAGCTATTGAGAAGCGAGTGGGCGCAAAACTCCTTCCTGAAATTTTTGAAAACATTACCGCTCCTGAGCAATACGAACTGCTAGAAATGAGCAAAATCTCAGGTTTCATTGACCGTGCAAGAGGAACAGGGCGACCTACAAAGAAAGACCGTCGTGCTCTTGATGACTTTGCAGCAGAAGACAACATTCCCCTCTTCCTCGGACTTGACATCGATGAAGACGAATTAGATGACGAAGATTACGACTTAATGGCAACTGAACGATAACCCCTATTCAACAAACAAACATCAGAGGAGGTACAACAACAACCCTTAAATATTATCTATGTTGTCATCTTTATTTTACAAACAAAGCATAAACTTGAGAAGATTTAAATTTTAAGTAAAAAAAACAGAATGACTCTTGTTTAGTAAATAAATTAGTTGTAATTTTGCATCGCAAACGAGAAACATCAATGCATGCACTCTTAGCTCAGTTGGTAGAGCAACTGACTCTTAATCAGTGGGTCCTGGGTTCGAATCCCTGAGGGTGTACGAGTTATTCGAGATTGACAATCGCAAGGTTGTCAATCTTTTTTTATGTCCTATGATAAAATAATCCAAGATTGGTGCATTAGTTTGTTATAAAAAACTTAATTTTGCTTTCATAATTTAAACTAAGACTAACAAAAGTGATAACAAAAGAAAGCATTCAATGCCTCATCGATAGTGGAATGTTGGATGAAGCATTAACTTCTGTAGAGTCATTGCTCAAAAAATCCCCAACAGATGACACCCTACATTATATTAAAGGAAAGATTTTAATGAGGATGGGCAATTGGAAAAAAGCAACGGATGCTTATTTGCAAGCAGAGGAATTAAACCCATCAGGTCCTGCTCGTGAACAATTAACAATGATTAAGGACATCATGGATTTCTACAATAAAGATATGTATAATCATTGATAACTATAATAAATGTGTAAATAATAACATGCACTCATGTATAGTCTCTTCAGTTGCGCCACCAGCACGAACCTTGCAACAGAGAAAATTTACACTATACCTAAGCAGGAAACCATACACTGAATTAATTTTAAAGTTAAGTGGTAAAATGGAATTGTAACATTTCTATCTACCCATACTCAATATTTAAATTTCCGATAACTAAATTAGAATATAAATTGTGTACCTTTGTGTACACATTATTAAGAAAAACCATTATGGCAAAGATTGTAGGAGCCGTGGTGATTAACACCGAGCGATGCAAGGGGTGTAACCTATGCGTTGTGGCTTGCCCCAAGAAATGTTTGTCGCTGAGCGGCAAGGAAGTGAATCATAAGGGTTATGCATTTTGTGTAGATGTACAACCCGATGAATGTATAGGATGCAGTTCGTGTGCTATTGTTTGCCCCGATGCTTGCATCACGGTGTATAAAACAAAGATTGAAGCATAAAAAAGTTATGAAGCAAGATAAGGAAGTCCTTTTGATGAAAGGGAATGAGGCTATCGCACATGCTGCAATTCGTTGTGGATGTGACGGTTATTTTGGATATCCCATTACGCCTCAATCAGAGATTTTGGAAACATTGGCTGCTGAAAAACCTTGGGAAACTACTGGTATGGTAGTGCTCCAAGCTGAAAGTGAAGTAGCTTCTATTTATATGATTTATGGTGGCGGTGCATCAGGTAAGCGCGTGATGACTTCTTCATCAAGTCCTGGTGTAGCGTTGATGCAGGAAGGTATCACCTATATGGCAGGTGCTGAAGTTCCTGGTGTTATTGTGAACGTACAACGTGGGGGGCCTGGTTTAGGTACTATTCAACCTTCACAAGGCGACTACAATCAGGCAACTCGTGGTGGCGGTAATGGTGACTACAATGTCATCGTATTAGCACCTTGCTCTGTACAAGAAATGGCTGATTTCGTGGATGTAGCCTTTGACTTGGCATTTAAGTATCGTACTCCGGTGATGATTCTCTCCGATGGTATTATCGGCCAGATGATGGAAAAGGTAGTGCTTCCTCCCTTCAAGCCCCGTCGTACGGAAGAAGAAATCAAGGCAACCTGTCCTTGGGCTACAACTGGTAAGGGTAAGCGTGAGAAGCATAATATTATTACGTCGGTAGAACTTCAGTCGGAAGTGATGGAGCAGAATAACCTCCGCCTCCAAGCGAAGTATGCTGATATTAAGGCCAACGAAGTGCGCTATGAAGTAAGCGGAATGGAAGATGCTGACTACATGATTGTAGCCTTTGGTTCGGCAGCACGTATCTCTCAAAAAGCAGTAGAATTAGCGGCTGAAAGAGGTATTAAGGTAGGTGTATTCCGTCCTATTACGCTTTGGCCCTTCCCCGAAAAGGAAATTCGTGAATACTCAAAGAATCTTAAGGGTGTGTTGACAATGGAAATCAACGCCGGACAGATGGTTCACGATGTACGCTTAGCCGTAGGCGAACGTATTCCTGTTGAGCATTTCGGACGTTTGGGTGGTATTGTTCCTGACCCCGAAGAAGTTGTTGAAGCACTCGTAGCGCTTACAAAGAAAACCAATGGTTAATAATCCCAACGAACGACATTCCATTTTTGAGCGCTTAAATCACCCCGAGCACGAAGAGCGTCAACGCATAAAGGAGCGCAAGATGTTAATGCTCCGCAACATTCTCAACGCTATATTTATGTTGCTTGCCGCCGCAACGATGATTGGAATTTGGTGTTTCCCCGAATACACCAATCAATGGTATATCATCGGACTTATTGCCGTGTGTGTTAAAATCGTAGAGGTGATGTTTAGAATGCCTGGAATGAAAAAAACAAGAAATAAGAATTAATATGCGTAAAGAAGATATTATTAAACCCGAGAATTTGGTGTATGAGAAACCCAAATTGATGAACGATACGGACATGCACTATTGTCCAGGATGTTCACACGGTGTTGTACATAAACTCATTGCTGAAGTCATTCAGGAGATGGGATTGGAAGAAGATGCTATTGGCGTATGTCCCGTAGGTTGCTCGGTATTTGCTTACAGATACCTTGATATCGACTGGCAAGAAGCCGCTCACGGTCGTGCTCCTGCTCTTGCTACTGCTATCAAGCGCTTGTGGCCTAATAAGTTAGTATTCTCTTATCAGGGAGATGGTGACATCGGTTGTATCGGTACAGGTGAAGCCATTCATGCCTTGAATCGTGGTGAAAACATCGCTATGATTTTCATCAACAATGCTATTTATGGCATGACAGGCGGACAGATGGCTCCTACGACATTGATTGGTCAGAAGACGGTGACTTGCCCCTATGGTCGCGACCCTCAGTTGCATGGTTATCCTTTGAAGATTTCCGAAATGGCGGCACTTTTGGAAGGCACTTGCTTCGTATCGCGCAATAGTGTGCAGAACGTAGCAGCTATTCGCAAGACTAAGAAGGCCATCCGCAAGGCATTTGAAAATTCATTGGCAGGTAAGGGTTCAAGTCTTGTAGAAATCGTTTCTACATGCTCTTCTGGTTGGAAGTTAACACCCGTTAAGGCCAATGAATGGATGGAGGAAAACATGTTTAAGTATTATCAATTGGGCGACCTTAAGGATAAAGAATAAGGTGCTCCGAAGTATTCCAAGATATGAAACAAGAAATAATTATTTCCGGTTTTGGAGGTCAAGGCGTTCTCTCTATGGGAAAAATTTTGGCCTATGCCGGATTGATGGAAGATAAAGAAGTAACATGGATGCCCGCCTATGGTCCTGAACAACGTGGGGGTACGGCAAATGTGACGGTAATTGTGAGCGACGAGCCCATATCTTCGCCCATTCTTTCGCAATATGACACTGCCATCCTTTTGAACCAACCCTCCGTAGATAAGTTTGAGGCAAAGGTAAAACCCGGTGGCACCCTCATTTATGATAGTTTCGGTATTCTCAACCCTCCCACACGCACAGACATCAACATCTATAGCATTAGTGCGATGGAGACTGCGGCTGAGATGAAAATCATGAAGTGTTTCAACATGATGATTTTGGGTGGTTACTTAAAGAAACACCCCATCGTAAATTTGGAAAGTGTGATGAAAGCACTTGCTAAGACACTTCCCGAACGCCACCACGGACTTCTCCCTGTCAACGAACAAGCAATCCTTAAGGGTATGGAGATTATCAAGTAAAGATTTTTCCTACTCTATTAAAAATAAACAAAAGAAAGTGAGAAAGACGAGCTCTCTTCTCACTTTCTATTCTATTTAAAACTATTCTTAATATTGTTTCGGTGTAATAACTTGACACTGAACTAAAAACTTCATATTTTATGGCAAGTCGTAAGGTTCTTAAGAAGGCAATCAAGGGCGCTTGTGGCGAACTCTTTGCAGATTGCGTCGCTCTCAGTATGTGTAAGGATGCGAATAAGGAAGCATTATTTGCTCTTGAAGAAAAATTGGTAGAATTGTGCCAAGATTTTGTATCCCGTCTTTCACATACGGAAAAGGGAAACGAAAAGAAGTTCTATAAAAAGCTGGTAGCAGAGTTTACCGATTCAATCAACGCTATTGCTGAAGATATTATTAAGGCATAGTTTGATTATGGCAAACTTTTATCATCGCCTTTTATTTAAACACTTAGGATGGCAGGAGAATGTCACGGTGCCCCATCGTGACAAGTGTATTCTTTGTGTTGCTCCTCACACTAGCAATTGGGATTTTATCTACGGACAACTCTATTATCGAGCAAAGGGTCGCACGGCAAATTTCTTAATGAAAAAGGAGTGGTTCTTTTGGCCCTTAGGAATGCTATTCCGAAGACTAGGGGGTATTCCTGTTTATCGCTCTAAGAAGAATAGTCTGACTGACCTTTTAGCGGAACGGATAAAAGGCATGACTCATTTTGAACTAGCAATAACTCCCGAGGGCACTCGCTCAAAAGTAGATAAATGGAAACGTGGTTTCTATTTCATTGCTCAAAAGGCAGGTATCCCCATACAGCTTTTTGATTTAGATTATAAGAACAAAATCATAAGATGTACGAAGGAAATATTTCCCTCTGGAGACATAGAAGCTGACATGCGTGAAATAATGGATTACTATAAGCATTCAAATGCTAAGTATCCTCAAAAATTTGCTATTGAAGAAATTTAAAAATGATGAGGTATATCATATCCATTATTTGTTTATTTAGTTTTATAACATTAGAATCTCGTGCATCCCTTTTGTCGGAAAAAGGGATGCACGACGTTGTATCTAACAACGAAGAAAAAGCAAAGGAATTAACCGACGTTTTAAAACCCTATTTTGAGAAGTATAAGCGCAATGGTTATCGCCCCATGCGCAAATATGGAATTGACTCTTTAAAGGTGGACGATGAGAATAAAGAGTTGCTGTTATACCCTAACGAACCCTTTTATTCCCAATTAATTGACGAGGACTTATTAAAGAATATCTATAAGAACATTTCTCGTTTATTACCAAAAGATTTTTCCACGTATAAATTACGTTTATTAGCGAAGCGTGACACCCCTTTTGAATCTCTCATCCCTAATTATCTTCGCACCGATAGTATCGACACCAAACGTTTGTGGGGTGAGAAAGATGCATCAGGAAACGCACCTTGGGTGAAGTTAGTCACACGTCCATACACCATTTCCAAGGGATTGCAAAATCGTCACTTGATGGTGTATCCTAGTCATGGATATTATTACAAGAATAAAATATCGCAATGGGGATGGCAACGTCCCTACCTTTTCTGTTCAACAGAAGATTTACTAACACAATCAATTGTCTACCCCTTCCTATTCCCGATGATAGAACGTGCAGGGGGAATTGTGGTGACCAATCGTGAAAGAGACCCTCAAACCTCTATGCTCATTATTGACAATGATGAGACTTCTACGAATGGCGCATACGTAGAGAAAATGGTTTCAACCCAGCAATGGAAAACGATTGAAGACAAAAGGGGATTTTCCTTTACCGGAGGTACTTTGCTTGATGGTATGAATCCCTTCCAATCAGGAACAGCAAAATGTATTGAAACCGTTAAAGGAAAACGTGAAGCAAGCACGGCACGCTGGACCCCAACATTCACAAAAAGCGGTAATTATGCCGTTTATGTGTCTTACGTGTCCCTACCTAATAGTGTAAAAGATGCTCAGTACATAGTCTATCATTCTGGAGGAGAGAGCGTTTTTAGCGTCAACCAACAGATTGGCGGTAACACATGGGTGTATTTAGGGACTTTTGAATTTCTTGCTGAAGCGGAAAACCTGCAAGGCGTTGTTTTAACCAATCAGAGTAACGAAAAAGGCGTTGTTTCCGCAGACGCAGTGCGCTTTGGGGGCGGTATGGGATTAAGTGCACGTGAAGATAAAGTTTCAAATATGCCAACTTATCTTGAAGCGGCAAGATACTATACCCAATGGGCGGGTCTTCCCGAAGAATTGTATAACACGGAGGGGAGTGAGAATGATTATCTTGATGACCTTCGTTGCCGTTCTTATTTCACTAATTATTTGACTTCTTTTTATAAATGTTTCTTTTACTTCAGGATTTACTATTAAATCTACATATCTTTGTCTATATCTTAAATCTGTATCTTTTAAACCATGGAATTTTTCTGGTAATGG
>CALCUV010000205.1 GCA_937906765.1 uncultured Prevotella sp. | reverse complement strand
ATGAGTACAACTATCCATCAAACAAAGAGTTATCTATATTTACCGGACAGCAATATATCTAAACCAATTTCACACCGTCGGGAAGGAGTTCCACCTTGCGCTCACGATAGAGATTGCCAAGCGCTTTCTTAAACGTCTTTTTGCTCACGCCAAAACGTTCGGCGATTTCCTCTGATGGGGATTTATCGGTGAAAGGCAAGAAACCGTTGGGCGCTGATTCTAAAGCGTCAAGAAGTTCTTCGGCAAAATCCTTGAAGCGTCCCTTACCAATCTTCTGTACGCTGAGGTCGAGTTTTCCGTCAGGGCGAACGTTGACCACAGTGCCACGAACGCGCATGCCGCTATGGAGATTTTCGTAAATCTGATTGTCATAGATTTGTCCTTGGTGCTTATTGTTGACAATGACTTTGAAACCGAGGTCTGTCTTTTGCCAAATGAGCATATCGACTTCCTCACCCTTGTGGTAATCGGTGAAGTTTGCAGATTGGAGATAGCGTTCTACTTTTGCCGAAGCCACGATGCGGGCTGTTTCGGGGTCAATGTGAACGTGAACGGTGTAACTATGGTCTTTCACCATGCGCAACTTTTGCTCGCGGAAGGGCACGAAGAGGTCCTTCATCAATCCCCAATCCAAGAAAGCGCCGTATTCATTCACCCACGCCACACGCAGATGTGCAAAGTCGCCCACAACGGCAAGCGCTTTTTCAGTTGTTGCCACCAATCGGTCTTGCTGGTCAAGGTAAACGATAACCTCGACTTCCGTACCCGGACGCATTTCGGGTTTCACGTATTGCTTGGGCAACAGGATGTCGCCCAATTCTTTTCCTGCGTCAAGGTAGGCGCCGTGGTCGGTGAAACGGGTGATGCGAAGTGTATTGTATTGTCCTATCTTAATCATTGAGAGTGTGATATTTAAGTCCGCCTATGCATCAACAATGATGCCGTCCATCATGTGAATGGTGCGGTCTGTGATGCGCGAGAGTTCCTCGTCGTGGGTTACGATGACGAACGTCTGATCAAACGTGTCGCGCAATTCAAAAAACAAACTATGGAGTTCCTGTTTGTTGTGCGTGTCCAAACTTCCCGAGGGTTCATCAGCAAGAATCACATCGGGGCGGTTCATCAACGCACGCGCAACGGCAACACGCTGTTTTTCGCCCCCAGAAAGTTCTGAGGGCTTATGCTCAAAGCGTGTTGACAACTTTAAATAGTCTAAAAGTTCGGCTGCACGCTTGCGCAAGTCGCGCTCTTTCTCACCCGCCAAAAGACCTGGCACCATGACGTTTTCAAGTGCCGTAAATTCGGGGAGCAACTGATGGAATTGGAAAACAAACCCTAAATGGCGGTTGCGAAACTTTGCAAGTTCGTTGCCTTTTAGTGACAGGACGTCCACACCATTAATGTGAAGCGAACCAGAGTCGGGTTTGTGAAGCGTGCCAAGAACCTGAAGTAGCGTAGTCTTACCGGCGCCACTCGGTCCGACAATACTCACCACCTCTTTCTTTTGAATGTGCAAATCAATTCCTTTAAGCACCTCAAGCGTGCCAAAGGACTTATGTATTCCTTGAATTTGAATCACAACCGTAAGTAATTATTTCTTCCTAAGGTGTTTCACCAAATAAAAAATTGCTACTGCCGCCACTACGCCAAGAATGCAATAACCAATTATGTGACTGTATTCTCCAGCCTTTTCGGCAACCTTCTGAGGCGTATCAACTTCGGGGAACATCTTTAAAATAAGGTATCCCAAACCTGCCAAAACGAAATTCCAGGTTCCTGCTCCAAGCGTCGTATATAAAAGGAATTTCCAAATGTTCATCCCTGCCAAACCTGCGGGAATGGAAATCAATTGGCGCACAGCGGGAACCAAGCGACCTACGAAGGTGGACATGGCGCCGTTTTTCACGAAATACTCTTCGGCATACTTCACCTTCGCTTCATCAATCAAGCAATAGCGGCCCCAACGACTGCGAGCGAAAGAATAGATTACGGGACGACCCAAAAACTTTGCGAGATAATAGTTAATGAGTGCACCAATGTTGGCACCAATCGTAGCAAAAATCACTACGCCCAAGAAGGTCATCTCCGTTGAAGAACCCGTTTTCCAAGCAGCTGGCGGAACAACTACCTCTGAAGGGAAGGGAATGAACGAACTTTCAATCGCCATAAAGAATGTTACCGTCCAATAATTGAGATGGTCAAAAAGCCAAAGAATAATTTCTTCCATAATAGTTTATAAGTTCTATTGTTTGCTCTACAAATTAAAGTGCAAACTTACGAATTTTTAAGCAATTATAAAAAAGAGAGATCCTCCAATTTGAAAGACCTCTCTGAAAGTTGTGTATAAATACGTGTTCTTAAAACATTCCTTTCACCAGGAAATAAAGAATAGGCAAGAAAAGAGCGGGCAACATGTTTAACGTCTTGCTTTCCTTAATGCCCAGAATGGACAAACCTGAAGCAAAAATCAAGATGCCACCAACGATTGAAAGTTCCGTAATCAACGACTGCTGTATCACATCCTCGGACATCGAAGCTACTGCGTAAAACGCGCCTTGCCAAAGGAATAACACGGGAGCCGCCCAGAGCATTCCCCAACCGTAAGTTGAGGCCAAGACCATGGAGGTAACGAAATCCAGAGTCGCATTCGTGAAGAGATAGGTGTTATCACCCTGCAACGCACTCACCACGGGACCCAACATCGAGAGTGTGCCTACGCAATAAAGCAATATCCCTGTAGAAAGTCCTTCACCAAGGCGCTTCACCTGCACTTCTGAATCTGTCGAACCGTGACCCCTAGTACGCGAAACCAAACGGTTAAATCGCTCCGTCAGTCTGAAGGCATAACCTATCAACGAACCGACCGCTAAGCAGACAATGAACAATACGGAGCATTCTGACTTCGGCAAGTGTTGCACAAAAGCATGGAGCCCCAACGCCACAGCGCAAAAGCCCATCGCATTATAAAGTCCCTCCTGATACTGCGGTTTCACCCCTTTCTTTAGCAACGCACCAAGGGAGGTTCCTAAAATTATCGTAGCGGTATTAACAATTGTTCCAAGCATAACAAAATCCAAAGTTTAAGGCAATGGCGTAACTCCAGGTCTCAAACGCCAACTCTCATATTACTTTCAGTCCACGAAGTTACTCAGTTTTCCGCAAATACACCATTACGACGCGGCAAAATATGACAAACATAAACCACAGCAACACTCTCAACATTCATTTCTCTACATGATAATTCACGTATCCCCCGCAAAACACAGTGTGCCACTTACAATAAAGCAAGTGGCACACAGAATATCCTTATAAATTTAATGAAGAAAACTCATACTATTTATATTCCAAATAAGTTTCACTTGGATCATCCAAATACTGAAGTTCATCCATTTCCGCAAGCGCTTCCAAATAAGCATCAATAATTTCCTGCTCACAATCTTCAATGGGTTTATCAGCAGCAATGCCAAGACTGAAACTGGTGTCTATATCCAGAGATTTTTCTGTAATTTTTTCTAAAGGATCATCTCCATAGTTCTGATCATCAGCCCAATACTCACCGTCTTGTATAAATATAATTTTACCATACAAGTCTCCTTCAACAGAATACCTAATCTTAGCAACAATTTTTACGTTAGACATAATCTACAAAGCGATTACCTATACTTCGCCAGGTTCTAATAATAATATAGTTATATGAGTAAAAAATGCTCATTTTTTATCACTTTCAAAACGTACCATTTAGCAGAACATTGTAAGATACGTTTCCAAAGTATCACAAGTTTGGTATGACTATACTACAGTCAATGTCTTGATTGCTCAACACACTAACTCCCTATAGTTATTTTTCTTAGAATTTAATATTCCAAGTAAGTTGAGTTTGGATCATCCAAATATTCAAGTTCACCTTCATCATCAAGCGCACTCAAAAAAGCATCAATAATTTTCTGCTCACAATCTGCAACAGGAATATCGGCATCCAAACCAAGTTCATAACACATGCTTAGCTCAAAGTTCTCTAAAGTGTAATTCTTTACTTTTTCAAAATCAATATCGCCATTGTTATCAACATCTACACAATATTGACCATCATAAACAAATACAACTTTGCCAAAGATTTCACCTTCTACATCATATTTGATTACAGCCTTCACAACACAATCTTCACTAATATCAGACTGCGATACCTCCTCTGTTTCTTCCTCTTCCAGTTGGTTAAGAGAAATAACATCAGAGTTAAAGGTGTGAGCCAATATTTCAGTAAAACATTTTTCAATATTAGAGGTTTCAAATCTTTCTAATAAAGCATCTACACTCAGACTCTCGTAGTATCCTAACACCTCTTCTTCACCTTCGTTATACTCCTTGACTTCCTCCATATCAATCAACAAATCATCTCCATCGACTTTAATTTTGCGAGGAGCGATGAATGTTCTTTCTTCGCCATTAAAGGTTTCGTGCAAGTCGAAATATAGATCAAGAGAAACAGCCGAATCTAACGATTCAAAATCCTCGTTCCATTCCAAATCACCACAATAGTCATACGTATACAAAACAAATTCATCCATGCCCAATTCGTGCAAATGATCTTTTATTTTGTTGGCACATTCATCTATTTTATTCGTGGCAGCAGTGGGGTTTCCCGTGCTTTCTTCTACGATTGCTTCTTCCTCTTCCTCTTCCTCTTGCTCTGCTTTGATTTCGGTGAGTGGAGCAGTGATTCCCATTGCCAAAAACAGTACTGCATATTTACCTATAACCGCTCCGGGCACAAGAATCTCTTCCAGAGATTTTGCTTGTTTGAATGCATCAGGAGAAAAAGTAACATTTTCTGAAAAGATTACCAGACGTTTCAACCCGGGACCGAAGGCACGGGCACCAACCTCAAGAAGTGTTGAGGGCAATGTAAGTTCTACCAGCGACTCGCAATCACGGAAAGCAGTTTCTTTGATAACCTCCAAACCTTCGGGTAGAGCAATGCCGGTCAGATTCTTGCATCCGGCAAAGGCGCTGCAACCTATAGCCTTCAGACTTTCTGGAAGTACCACGGTTTTTAGTTTCGCATCATAGAAAGCACGGTCGCCAATAATAATCACACCGTCCTGCACCTGATACTGCTCCAACTTACGGTCGCGTAATGCCAAGAAGCGAACACCTTCATAGGCGCCACCTTGCGCGTCCTTCTTACCAGTCTCAAAGACGCCCACCTTAGTGTTGTAAATCCCTGAAACACTCATACCTAATTGATTATTTGTTATTGCCATTGAAATATATATATAATAATTAGTAACTGTAAAGTGTCAAATCCTGAGGGACTAATATGAGTTCAAGGATGTACCCGCTTATAAATCTTCACTCCTACCTTGTCGTACCTCGCAAATTCATCATTAGGATGGTTAAACCAATCTGTTCCATTAGGCATTTCCTGACGAAATGCTTTGTTCAGGACACGATCCTCATCAGGTGTAACGAAGCAAATATTGAGTTTTGAACGAATTTTCTGAAACACCTCAAAAGTCAGTTGCTGCTGTTCGAACATCTCTTTTAAAACCGGGAGGACTACATTAAACGGAACCATGTGTTCAAAACGAATTCCTTTGCGACATTTTTCCAAATCTATCTCTTTATGCGTTGCATATCCCTCATTTTCTATTATCTGGAGAATTTCTTTTCGACGCGAAGTATTTGAACGCTTCCAAGCTTGTTCTCCCATAGCATGCACGCCTTGAGAAATGTAAATGTTATTGAGTATAGCGCACTTGACAAACCATTTTACATCATTTTCATCATATTCCTTTGTAACTAACCACCGTTCTAAGATGTGCATGACTCTTTCATAACGTTCCTTGTCTGTGTCATGATACCAACTGCCCGCAGAAGAATTCTTGGCAGGGGGATAAACTTTTCTAATATTTTCAGCCATAGGGTAAAGTATCAAATATAAAATGCGTCTGTCGGCATGGAATATATTCCATACCAACAGACGCATTTCAATTATCTATTATGCAAATACTTAGAACTTGCTTGCTTGCTTGATTGCTTGCTTGCTAACAAAATAATTGGAATGGCCAAATTCATCGACCATTTCTTTTACAAAAACATTAGCTGTATGTAAACTTACTTTGTTCATTATTCAAGCAACAGAATTTTGCGCCAGTATGCTGGCGCTATCAAGTAATTTGGCATTACACTTGCAAATATAGATAAATTATAACTACCTACAAAATCAACGTAAATAAAAGTAAGCAAAAAAAAAGAGGTCCTTCAAAATCTTGAAGAACCTCTCTGAAAAGTGGCGGCGACCTACTCTCCCGCTACACGCAGTACCATCGGCGCGGACGGGCTTAACTTCTCTGTTCGGAATGGGAAGAGGTGGAACCCCGACGCTATAACCACCGGAAATAAGTTTAGACATATCTTACAATAATCTCTCTACTCGCTCATCTAGATGCTCTAGAACATCTATATCTTCTAGAATCTCTAGGTTCGATAAAGCAACGCTTTAAGTAAATTCACCTTCTCACGGCGAAAGTTTCGGGCAATTAGTAGTGCTCGGCTATGATGTCACCATCTGTACACCTGCACCCTATCAACGTTGTCGTCTACAACGACCCTCAAAGGAAATCTAATCTTGTGGCCGGCTTCGCACTTAGATGCTTTCAGCGCTTATCCGATCCCGACGTAGATACCCGGCGATGCACCTGGCGGCACAACCGGTAAACCAGAGGTCAGTCCAACACGGTCCTCTCGTACTAGTGTCAGAGCCACGCAAATTTCATACGCCCACGATAGATAGAGACCGAACTGTCTCACGACGTTCTGAACCCAGCTCGCGTGCCACTTTA
>CALCUV010000204.1 GCA_937906765.1 uncultured Prevotella sp. | reverse complement strand
AGTCGTGGCGATTCACGCCCTTGAAGAAGACACGCTTGCCGTTGATATAGACAATGGAATTTTCAATCTTGATATCGCGGAAACCATACTTCGTAGAGAACGCCATTTCTTCCTTGCCCGCACCATCCTTCTGGATAATGCGCACGGTGTAAAGGTTGGGCGTTTCAGCCGTCCACGCCTGAATGTTTTCAAGGCTAAATTCTACGGCAGCACGATAACGTGTGAAGCCCGCGTCAAAGAGTCCGTAGGTCACATCCTTCTGTGCCACTTCCTTACCTTGGGGGTCAAACACCTTCACCGTAAGGTTCTTCTTTTCGTCATGGCGTCCCTGGATGGGGTCAAAGCGCATTTCCACCTGCATTGTGGCATTCTTGTAGTCGGGAGAGAGTTGCGCCGTAATATAATGGTCGCGCACACTCACCGTAGGCACATTATATACATAGACATCGCGGAAGATACCCGACATACGGAACATGTCCTGACATTCCAAGTAAGAACCGTCGCTCCAACGGAACACTTCTACAGCGAGGGTATTTTCCGCGCCCTTCTTCAAGAACTTGGTGATGTCAAATTCTGCAACGTTGTTCGCGCCTTGGGTATAACCCACGTATTCTCCGTTGATCCACACATTTGCAGCCGAGTAGATACCACCAAAGTGGAGAATTGTGCGCTTTTCATTCCAATCTGCGGGCACAGAGAACGTACGAACGTACGAACCTACGGGATTGATGCCATAGTTCTTACCGCCGTCGTTATAACCTGGGCGTGCCTTGATAAAGGGAGGCGTATTTCCGTGGGGATATTCTACGTTGCAATAGATGGGGCGGTCATAGCCGTGCATTTCCCAGTTAGAGGGCACGGGAATTTCGTCCCACTGGCTCACGTCATAACCTTCCTTGAAGAAGTCAAGCGGACGCTGTGAGGGTTCGGGCACGAAGTGGAACTTCCATGTGCCGTTGAGCGTCATGTACTGCTTATTCACAGGTTCCGTCCAGGGAGTTGCGTAATACGCTGCGTCAGCAAGCATGTCGGCTTCAGTAGCATAGGGCATGTACGTCGCAACAGCCACTTCCTTATTGATACCGAAGACTGCTTCGTCCTCCCAAATGGGCGACTGAATCTTGGGTTTTTCTACCTGTTCGAAGGTGAACCACGCCGCCTTATCCTTGGCGTCATAATCAGTGAGCATCATCTTGCCGTCCTTGAGTGCATACATCGTCTTGCCGTCCTTGCCCTTAACGCCTGCTGAGAGGATGCGGTAAGCGCCGGGCATTTCAGTTACGGGTTGGAACTCCCAACGGGCATTGTTCCACACACCTTCCTGTGCGGTCCACTGAATGAGTTGCTTGATGCCCATATTATCGCCACCATCGTCGAAGTGCTGTGTGTAGAAAGCACCACCCACCACGCGCTGTTTCAAGTCGAGCATCTTAATACTCCAATACTGACCGCGGTTCATCTTATCCACCGCTTCACCAACGATGCGCGCATTATTTTCGCCGCTATCGCCGTTGCCAAGTACGAGTTCGGGATGCGCCACACTGCGAATGCGGTACGTCAAATTATCGTCAAAACCTGAAACTGCCGAAGCCTTGATGTTAAACATCGCCTTGCGGTTTCCCTGTGCCTTTGCCTTGTCGGTAAGGGCGAGTTTGCCGTTTGCGCCTACCACCATTGCCTTCGCAGGTTGGTTACTGGGAATCAAGTAAACCATTCCGTCGGCAGCGGGTTCCGTGCGCCACAACTGGAATTCATCAGAACCGTTGTTCTCACCCATCTCCACGCGACCATCGTCCGTGCAGCGCACAGCGAGATTGCTAAAGGGGTTAATAATGCGCCAACTTCCGGCAAGTTCCGTCACAGTCCAGTGTTGCTCCGCCTGACCAGCGTCAGCCTTTGCCAACTGTACGCCACCGTCAGTGCTATACGTCAACACCTGACCCGCCTTTGTGGCCGTCTCCACATTGTAAAGGTTACCCTTCACATAGTTCTGAGCCACCGCAGCGCCCATCGTAACCACCATCATTAGGGCTACCAGCAACAAGCGCTTGATTCGAATGAATGAATGCATAAGCAGTAAAGAATTATAATTGGTTATTAATGAACATTCAGAGACCACAAAGTTACCACTAATATTCGAAATAAACAACTTTTTGTTTTTCCTCTGCAGAAATCACTTCCACAGACGTTCATATCCAACTCACAGAATCCACGGAACATCTATTATTACGTTATCAACTGATGAAACGTTTCCCTGCGGAGTATCAATAAAAATAGTTAAATCCGTGTAATCCTTTAGATTTGCAAATGAAAAAAATAAGCGTTTATCTCCTATAATCCAAAATTATCATGCTTTTTTTGGATTGCATTCCCAAAATATTACAACATTTTAGGATTTCAAGAAGCACCACCCCTTAGCATTTACCCCTCTCCACGTATCTCAAGTATCACGAGAAAAAAACAATATAATCCATGTAATCGCGTTGATAAATAAAAGTCAACAGACTATAGACAACAGACAACAGACTACCATCCGGATGGGACCGTTGACCGTTGTCCATTGACCGTTGTCCGTTGACTGTTGTCCATTGCCTGTTGACCGTTGTCCGTTGTCCGTTGACTGTTGTCCGTTGTCCGTTGACCTCAAAAATCCGTACAATCAGTTGATAGAAAAACTTCTGTATCTTCTGTTCTTCTGTCATAAAAATAGAGTCACCCGTTGATTAAAAGCTTCTGTCCAGATGAAACAAAAAAAGGACGCACGTGTTCGTGCGTCCCAAGTTGTCTCATGAATATACGTGTTAAACTCCAAAGGGGTTAGCAGTCTTGCCTCCCTGTGCGGGTGCTTCCTGAGGAGCGGCGAGTTCGATAGGACCGAAAGTCTTTTCGTACTTGATAATATTGTCCTGAAGCGCAAAGAGAAGGCGCTTAGCATGTTCGGGGTTCATAACAATGCGACTCTTCACATTTGCTTTGGGTAATCCGGGCATCACGCTCACAAAGTCAAGCACCATTTCGGTCTTGCCGTGAGAGATGATAGCGAGGTTAGAATACGTACCTCCCGCTACTTCGGGGGTGAGTTCTATTTGGAGTTGTCCGTTAGGTTGTTTTTGATCAGACATATTTTTTGAGGTTATGAGGTTTTGAGGTTATGAGGTTATAAGGTTTGAGGTCGCTTCGCTCTTAGGTCGTAAGGACTATGCAGGTCAGTGACTCCTTAAAACCTTATAACCTCATTTTATTTACTTCACACTGATGCGCAACTTGTAGTTCATCTTCTTGTTGGGCACCTTATACTTTTCAATAGTGTCCACACCACCACAAGAAGCGTTACCCACACCACGGTGGTAAGCGTCAAAGTGGAGCACTGTGTAAGGACGGTTTTGCATTTCCCAGAGGTGGTTGCTCTTCATGAGGTCGGCATCTGTCCATGGGAGTGCGCTGAAACTTACGTTGCCTTCCGTTTCGATAACAATGCCGAAACCAGTAGCATCTGTGAGCACGAGTTCACGGAGTTCTTCGCGCTGACCTGTAGATTGGGGTTTCACATAACGTTCGTGCATTTCGCCTACCTTTGAAGTGTAACGACCTGCAATCACACCCGCCTTACGGTCAGAATAGTTTTCCCAAGGACCGAGCGCATAGTAATCTACTTGCTTGAGCGCTGAGTCAACATGACAAACAAGACCTGCGCGGCGCAACTCTCCATGCTTGGGAGTAAAGGTAGCGTCCACATCCATTATGCCTTGGGGATAGAGGGTATAGACAATGTCGGTCTTACAAAGCGAACCGTCGCGAGAGGTTGTCACAACGATGCGGTCTGCCTGTTCTTCAATCTTGAACGTACCGCGTTCCTCAAGTCCGTTATTGGTATTGCCGAAACGGTCGTTCTCAATCCAGCGGTGGTTATCGTAAACGAAGCCCTGACCTTCCTTAATGATTTCGCGACCATCGAGAAGGAGGCCGATGAGTTGTCCGTTTTCTTCGTTGAAGATTGCCTTAATCTTGTCATTACCAAGGTGCACCTTGCCGTTTTGGTTAATACCATTTTCAAACGTACCCTTACCCTTGATTGCAGCAAGTGCGGGACGTGCCACGAGTTCATACTGCTTGAGCGCTACTTCATGACCTGCAGGAGCAAAGAGTTGTTCTGTAGCGTGGCAAACACGGAGGTTCAAGAGGATTTCTTCACCCTTCTGTTCTGCCTTGGCTAACTTCACCTTGGGCACCTTAATCGTTACCACTTCCTTCTCACCTTCGCCACCACCAGTAAGCGCTACTTGCTTCTTGGCAACAACATTACCATCCTTCACCACTTCGTAAACGAGGTAGAAGTCAGAGAGGGGCGTGAAGTTGTACATATTTTTGAGCTCTACCTTCACGGTGTTCGCCTTCTTATCCACTCCGAGAAAGTTGAACTTGATAAACTCGTGTGCCGCCTTCACTTCCTTGAGTTTCGCACTCTCATGGCGTGTAGCGGGAATGATACCGTTAGAACAGAAGTTGCCTTGGTGAGGACCAGGGAAGTCATAACCCGTGTGGAGGCGGTAAATGCCCTGCTTAATTTCCTTGGGTTCGTAAATGGCTTGGTCCACCCAGTCCCAAATACAGCCACCAATCGTTGAATTACTGTTCTCTATCGATTCCCAATACTCGGGCAAGTTACCGATAGCATTACCCATAGCGTGTGCATATTCACAGATGAACATGGGTTTGTCGAGGTCGTTCGTGTAACGCGCCATCCAGTCCATACCGGGATACATCTTTGAATAGAAGTCACTGTACTTGCTACCGCCATAAGGCTTGTCGATACGCGTTCCTTCATAGTGGATAGGACGAGAGTCGAGCGCTGCAGCGGCTTCGTAGCAATCCTTAAAGTTCTTACCAGCGCCGGCTTCGTTACCCAAACTCCACATCACTACAGAGGGGGGGTTGCGGTCGCGAAGCACCATGCGGTCGATACGATCTACGAAAGCGGGAATCCAACTTTCGCGATCAGAGATAGACTGATTGGCATGGTCTTCCAAGTCTGCTTCATCGCAAGTGTAGAGACCGTAGTGGTCAAACATCGCATACATACGTGCCGCATTGGGATAGTGTGACGTACGGATGGTGTTGATATTGTTCTGCTTCATCAAGAGCACGTCCTGCAACATCGACTCTGTAGTCACCGCACGTCCGTAGAGGGGGTGAGAGTCGTGGCGATTCACGCCCTTGAAGAAGACACGCTTGCCGTTGATATAGACAAT
>CALCUV010000203.1 GCA_937906765.1 uncultured Prevotella sp. | reverse complement strand
AAGAGCAAAATATTTATGTACTTATGTTCTTATGTCTAAAAAGAAAGTTGCTGTCGAGCACACGTAAATAACCCTCACACCAAAGTTCTTTGGACAGAAGAACAAAAGAACAAAATCTTTATGTACTTATGTTCTTATGTCTAAAAAGAGAGTTGATATCGAGCACACGTAGATAACCCTCACACCAAAGTTCTTTGGACAAAAGAACAAAAGAGCAAAATCTTTATGTACTTATGTTCTTATGTCTAAAAAGAAAGTTGCTGTCGAGCACACGTAGATAACCCTCACACCAAAGTTCTTTGGACAGAAGAACAAAAGAGCAAAATATTTATGTACTTATGTTCTTATGTCTAAAAAGAAAGTTGCTGTCAAGCACACGTAGGTCTTTCTCCGCACGGCAATGCACAAGTGTTAGCGTGTGCGTCTCTGCGTAATCCATTCATTAGTCTTTAGAACATCCGCAACACTTCGTGTAATCTGCGTTATCCGCGTGATATCAAGAAAAAGGGGACTTCTACACTTGAAATTACTTCATAGGTTGAGAGTTAGAAGCATTTACAGGACAGTTATAATATATAATAGGTGTCATGTGTAGGAGAGAACTGCGGATTTGAAAAACATAGATGCCGCTGCCCCACAAAAACATCGCTGTTTCCAAGAGGCGCAAAACAAAGTCTCAAATTCCACGCACAAGATTACTTATTGCGTCCACAAAGTTACTAACTATTCTTCCAATTAGTAATAGCGTTTCAACAGTGCTTAAAAGTCTGCCTTCAAACACACTTTTGCGTGACAATACGCAAGGAAATGTTACCTCTGAGTTTACATTTGTAAAGAAACTATGAAAGTTTGAAAACACAACAAGTGAAAGCGACGAACGGGATAAAAATCGGAATTATGTGACATTTTGCCGAAATTTTGGCGTTTGAGATAAAAATTTACTATCAATATGACAAAAATTCCTTACAAAAATATTACACCTGTCAAATTATTAACTAAATTTGCCCACCGAATTAATAATTGCTAATAACTTACATTTTGTTATTTTTAAAACCATGGAAAAAATAGATGCTCTCGATAAGAAGATTCTCGAGATTATTTCTTCAAACGCACGTATCCCTTTTAAAGACGTGGCTGTGGAATGTGGTGTTTCGCGTGCCGCAATTCATCAGCGCGTTCAGCGACTCATTGAAACCGGAGTGATTATCGGTTCGGGCTATCACGTATGTCCGAAGAGTTTGGGGTATAGCACATGCACGTATGTGGGTATTAAGTTGGAACGTGGTTCTATGTATAAGGAGGTTTCGGCACAGTTGAAGAACATTCCCGAAATTGTGGAATGCCATTTCACCACAGGCCCTTACACACTCCTCGTAAAACTTTACTCATCAGACAATGAGCACTTGATGACGCTCTTGAACAACAAAATTCAAGAAATCCCTGGTGTTATCTCTACCGAAACCTTGATTTCACTTGAGCAAAGCATCTCACGCGAAGTGCCCATTTCTATCCCAACTGAATAAGCCTCAGCGCTACTCCCCACTCCATACCAAAACTATCAAACAAAGGTACAAATCATGAAACTTTGGGAAAAATCCACTCAGGTTGCCGATGAAATAGATCGCTTTACCGTGGGACACGACCGCGAACTCGACCTCTACTTAGCCAAGTACGACGTCATGGGTTCGATGGCGCACATCCGCATGCTCAATTCCATCGGTCTCTTAGGCGATGACGAACTCCCCCAACTGCTTCAGGAACTCCGCAGTATCTATGACCTCGCGGAGCGTGGCGAATTCGTGATTGAAGACGGCATTGAGGACGTACACTCTCAGGTGGAGTTGATGCTCACTCGCCGTTTGGGCGACATGGGTAAGAAAATCCACGCCGGACGTTCCCGCAACGACCAAGTGTTAGTGGACCTCAAACTCTTCACTCGCGATAAGTTGCGACAGGTTGCCGAAGCCGTGCGCGCCCTTTTCGATAAATTACAACTCCAAAGCGAGCGCTACAAAAACATCCTCATGCCGGGTTACACACATCTTCAAGTGGCGATGCCCAGTAGTTTTGGTTTGTGGTTTGGTGCCTATGCCGAAAGCCTCACTGACGACATGCTCTTCCTGGAGTCGGCTTACCGCATGACTAACCGTAACCCCCTCGGTTCGGCAGCAGGCTACGGTTCTTCTTTCCCCCTTAACCGCACGATGACTACAGAGTTGCTCGGTTTTGAGAGTATGGATTACAACGTAGTTTATGCGCAAATGGGCCGTGGAAAAAACGAACGCAACGTTGCTTTTGCCTTAGCGGGAATTGCGGGTACTGTAGCGAAACTTGCATTTGATGCGTGCCTCTACAATTCTCAGAATTTCGGGTTTGTAAAACTTCCCGATGAATGCACAACAGGCTCAAGCATCATGCCGCATAAGAAAAACCCCGACGTGTTTGAATTGATTCGCGCACGTTGTAACCGTCTGCAGGCACTGCCTCAGCAAATCATGATGATGCAAAACAACCTGCCCAGTGGGTATTTCCGCGACTTGCAGGAGATTAAGGAAGTGTTCCTTCCTGCTTTTGACCAACTGCTCGATTGCCTTGAAATGACCACTTACATAGTTGACCGCATGAAGGTGAACGAAGAAATCATCAGCGATTCGCGTTATGACGCCATGTTCTCCGTAGAAGAGGTGAACCGTTTGGCAACAAATGGCATGCCTTTCCGTGATGCGTATAAGAAGGTGGGATTGGACATCGAAGCAGGTCGTTTCACGCCCGACAAGAATATTTCTCACACTCACGAAGGCTCTATCGGAAACCTCTGTAACGCAGAGATTGCCGCTTTGATGGACAGCATTTGCAAGCGTTTCGGTTTTGACCGCGTTGATCAAAGAGCCTCCCAACAACCCCAACGAGGCTCTTTTTACAACAGCGGCGTTTGTTTTTTCTTTTCGCTCGTGGCAAACCGGAAGTACCACGCATATATATTCAAAAATACCTATTGAGCAATTGGTATTTTTGACCAAAATAATTAAA
>CALCUV010000202.1 GCA_937906765.1 uncultured Prevotella sp. | reverse complement strand
GCGCCATCCGGATATTTACCCCGCACTATTCTTTCTTTTTCAATATTAAATTCCCCAATGCGCAACCTAACCATCAACCTCCTACAAGCCCTGCGCCACATACGTCGCAACATGGAGCAAAGCCTACTCATTGTCTGCTCTTTGGCACAACCAACGTGCTGGGCACTACGATTAGGGCAAAGGACTGTCGTGAGAATGACGCGCAACAGTCTTTGCGCGTGACGGGAGAAGTAAAGGCTGAAAAAAAATGCCTTGCGGCATGGACTCCACTCCGCAAGGCAACTATTTATAACTTCACTAAACGTTCAATTCTACTACGCACCAAATTTTTGTATGCTGACTTTAATGCATCAGAAAGGAAAGAACTATCTATAATCGTGTCCCATTTTTGAGTAGAAGCACACATCTTATCAATAATTCTACTGGAAATCTTCTCCTCTATTCCAGACTGATACATCGCCTCCACAAATGAAGCACGGTTAAACCCTGCGATGCTTTGGTAATCGTCAGTTCCAAATCCCACTAAGGGCATAGCGAGTTCATCATTGTCGTTTATACCTGTCAACCATACTGCTAAAAGGTCGTATGCAGGAGACAACTGATAACCAACTCCAGTGCGCTCTATCAAAGAGAAATTCTTGCAATGCATATCTGAATTTCCGGTAATCCAAGAGAACAAAACAATTTCCCAAAAACGCTGTACGTCAAGCATTGGAGTAGCGGAATAACGCTTAATGGTCTGCGCTAATTGGATATAAGCACCACGATATTTATGCTCAGTCAATCGATTGGTCAACTGACACATATCCAACATGGAAATCTTCTCGCCATGCTCTCCTCTATCAACTCTACGGGTGATATAAGCCAATTCTCCATCATTCATGCGTATCAAACCATGAGCAACTGTGGCTATTCCCGAGACGTCAGCAAGTTTCATGGTAAGGTCTTCCAACTCTGGCATCTCAGCATATACATGACTTTGTGGTTTCAAGATATAATTCCCCCAAAGTCCAACGATGGTGAGTTTATCAGGTTCGTTCTTACCTCCTCGATTAATATCTAATGACAACTTTGGCTGCACCCCTGTTACAGAAGTGCTTCTTTCCAATATCTGTAAGGCAAGTGACTCAATATTATCTCTTGTGTAGGGCAATAATGGAGCCTTGGTTGTTCCGAATAAATTCTTCGCACATCGTGGATGATAGTCGGTCTGTCCATCCTTAATTTCCTTATAACAGACAAGACACCTCTTAACTAATTTCTGACTCATATATTTGCACACTTATATTACCAATACAATCCTTGCAACACATCAATAAAAGACTCATACGGTCGCGTGGATTAATCTTCCAGTTTTTATCCACAATGTCTAACATCCATCCTTCAGGTATCAACCCGTCAAAAACAGGAAACATAACCTCTTTCTCGTACGCCTCTTTCTGTAAAGGCATAGTGGGTGACAAGGGTTTTGCACCATCTATTTTCAGATAATCTGCGGTATATGCAAAGTGATAACCGTCATGATCTTCGGTCAGTATGCCTGCCCAAACGTCGTTGATAAAGATTTTTGCCTTCTTCATAACACACTGGAGATTTTAGCGGGCACCAATTCTTCGCCAAAAAGCGAAAGCACCTGATTGACCTTGTCTAACTGCACCGTAGGTTTGCCATGTTCCAACTCACGAACAAAACGAACGCCCACACCACTACGCTCTGCCAATTCTTGTTGCGTAAGTTTGTGCAATGCTCTCTTTTCAATGATATATTTACCTAAGTCCATAATAAATTAGTTTGATGCTACATCCCGTTCGGGTTTAATTACCTTTACCAATGCCTAAAATCAACCCTTACGGGTGCAAATATAAGAAATTTAACTGTAAAACACCCCGTAAGGGATTATTTAAAGTATTTTTTATCTATCTACAACAACATTTCATGGCTGAAATTACCTAACAGGCAATATAACCGATGGGTTGAATAACTAAAAATCACTTCAAGAAACTCAATATGAAACACGTTCTCCTTCTTCTACTTCTCCCCCTTTGTGCCTCCGCCCAGCGCACCTTAACGCTTGAGGAGTCGCTAAAACTGGCATGTGAGGCTTCTCCTGATGCACAGGCGGCACGGCATACGTTTCGCACGGCATATTGGAACTATCGCTACCACAAGGCTAACTACCTGCCCTCGCTGACGCTGACCTCTAATCCTTACTTGAACCGCAGTATATCGAAGGTGACACAGGGCGACGGCACGGTGCGCTATGTGGAGCAGAATCTCCTTTCCTCGGACCTCAGTTTGAGTTTGACACAAAACGTGCCTTGGACGGGAGGAACGCTGAGTGTGCAATCATCCATTGACCGCTTAGACCTTTTCAATGATAAGACTACGTCGTGGCAAACGGCGCCCGTATTCCTCACCTATTCACAGCAACTTTTTGGTTACAACTCCATGAAGTGGGACCGCCGTATCGAACCTGCCAAATATACCGAGGCACGCCGTTCGTACATAGAGACCTCAGAACTTGTCAAGGCCAGTGCCGTGAGTCGCTTCTTCAGTCTGGCGCTGGCGCAAAGCAATCTCGAGAGCGCGCGTCAAAACTTTGCACAGGCGGATACGCTCTATCGCATTGCCCGAGGACGCTACGAAATGGGTTCCATTACCGAAAGCGACATGCTCCAACTCGAAGTGAAGCGCCTCAACGAAGAAACAGCACTGCTCAATGCGGGTACGCAACTTGACTATGCCATGCAGGCGCTCCGCTCTTACCTGGGCATCACGACAGATGATAGTCTCGTGATTCACACCGATAGCATTGTGCCCATCTTTACGGTAAACCCCGACCGCGCATTGAGCATTGCCCTGCAACGTTCGCCCGATGTGTTGAGTTGGCAACGCAGACTGACGCAAGCCGATGCTGATGTTTCCTACGCCAAAAGTCAAGCGGGACTAAAGGCTGACATCTACCTCCGCTTCGGACTCACACAAACGGCCAACCGCTTCAAGGAGGCGTATCGCAATCCCATGGACCAGCAATACGTAAGCATTGGTCTCTCACTCCCCATACTTGACTGGGGACGTGGCAAGGGACGCATTCAAGTGGCTCGCTCGCAGCGCGAACTCGTAGCCATACAGGTGGAACAGGCAGAAACAGATTTTGAACAAAATATCCGTCGCATCGTGGCGCAATTCAACCTCGCAGCACGGCGCGTAGGCATCAGTCGCCGCACAGCAGAAACCGCCGAGCGCCACTACGACGTAGCCCGTCGCCTTTACGTCATGGGTAAAACCACCGTTCTTGAACTCAACAATGCCCTTAACGAAAAAGATAGCGCCCGACAATCTGCCATGAGCGCCCTCGAAACTTATTGGAACCTCTACTTCACCCTCCGCTCCCTCACGCTTTACGACTTCGAAAAAGATAGAGAAATTGAGGTTTTAGAGTACAACTAACAGATAATAGAGTACAGATAACAGAGTACAGAGTACAACTACCTTGCGGATACTTATGCTACAACTACATGCTCTATGGTTCTCGACTTTAGCGACCTTAAAGACTTTAATGACCTTAAAGACCTTAGAAACTTTATAGTCTTTAGCATCCCGCACGGTCTTAAAACCTTAAAACCTCTCGACCTCAAAACCTTATAAATTATGATTAACTACGATTTGACAAAAATAAAGGCAATCGCTTTCGACGTTGACGGTGTGTTGAGTTCCAATCTCGTAACGCTCGGCACAGATGCTCAACCCATGCGCACAGCTAATATTAAAGACGGTTACGCCATGCAATTAGCCGTAAAAAAGGGTTTGAACCTCGCCATCATTACGGGAGGCAAGAGCGAGGCAGTGCGTCAGCGCTACGTGGGGCTCGGACTTCAGAATGTGTTTATGGGAGTCAGTGTGAAAATTGCCGTTTATGAGCAGTGGTTAGAGGAAAGCGGTTTGAAACCCGAGGAAGTTATTTACGTGGGTGACGACATTCCCGACTACGAAGTGATGAAGCATTGCGGATGTCCCTGTTGCCCTTCCGACGCAGCTCCTGAAATCAAGCAGCTTGCTACATACGTGAGCGACAAAGCCGGAGGTATGGGTTGCGGACGCGATATTATTGAGCAGGTTCTCCGAGCTCAGGGACTTTGGATGAGTGATGCTGAAGCCTTTGGTTGGTAGAATTTTCAGACCTACTTACGTATGAGCGAAATACAGAATCCCCTTGTTGCGCATTTGAGCAACTATAAAATCATACTTGCGAGTAATTCGCCGCGTCGCAAAGAATTGTTGGCGCAACTCGGATTGGAATTCACCGTGCGCACTCTTGCGGATGTGTATGAGAGTTTCCCCCAGGGATTAACGAATGAAGCGACAGCTTGCTATATTGCTAAAAAGAAGGCCGAGGCACATGCCGCGAAAATGGCGGAAGATGAACTCATCATCACGGCAGATACGATAGTTTGTTCCGAAGGTAAGGTGCTCGGTAAACCTGTTGATGAAGCCGATGCCAAACTCATGCTCCAACAACTTGCTGGGCGTACGCATCAAGTGGTAACGGGTGTGGCCATTGTGACAAAGGCGAAGCAAATGGACTTTGCCGTGACGAGCGATGTGACGTTTGCCCCTTTGACTGACCAAGAAATTGATTATTACGTGGCACATTATCGCCCCATGGATAAAGCCGGTGCTTACGGCATCCAAGAGTGGATTGGTCTTGTTGCAGTTGAAGAATTGCGTGGCAGTTTCTTTAACGTCATGGGGTTACCTGTGCAACGCCTTTACAGCATTTTGAAAGATTTTTAGGTGCTTGCACTCCCTTATAAATCAGTGGGTTGCGATTTATTGTGACGCATCCCAAATTATAAGTAACTTAATTGAAACTATTAGTGACTTAGTTTTAATTATTAGTAACTTAGTTTTTCCAAAGTGAGATAGTTTTTCAACAAACTCAAGAACCTCAATTTATAACTCAAACTTCAATCTTATGATAAAGAAAATTATTCTTCCTATTTTTGCCTTAGTCCTCGGTTTGGTAAGTTGCGAAAGAGATGACGATAAGTACACATCAACTTGCCCAGTTATTCACGACATGACCTTTAAGTCGGTGGTTACGGAAACCGACCGCATTGTTGCCGGTGAAAAGTTTGTGGCAACCGTAGAGCAAGCACAGCGTGGTCATTTGCTTTATAAGGCAGATTATAAGTGGAGCGACGGTCGTAATGAGGGTATTCATAAACCCGCTTTCACTTCTGTTGTTTATGACAACTATTCCAACAACCCCTCAGACACTATCGTTTTCAACACACCCGGAATCCATCAAGTGAAACTCGTGGCAAAGTACCACATTTCGGGAAATGCCGATCCCTCCGTGGTGAAGACCACTGACATATCCGGAGGTCAAGTGCAGTATCAGTTGCCCTCGTGGATGTATTACTTGGTAACTGTTACGAAAAACGTACGTGTGTTGCCCGCTCCCTAATTCAATAAGGAGTCCATTCGTGTGATTTTTTGCGCCAACTGTTTATGTATGTGCGCAAAATAAGTTATTTTTGCCAAAGATTTGATTGCGAACATGGTTGAGTAACCTATTCGCTACTAATAGTAATGCCCTTGTGGCAAATTTCAATTAACGCATCAATTTATTATGACAGCATTTGTATTTCCCGGTCAAGGCTCACAGTTTGTGGGTATGGGTAAGGACCTTTACGAAAATAATGCCCTTGCAAAGGAACTCTTTGAAAAGGCTAACGATATTCTTGGATTCCGCATCACAGATATTATGTTTGAAGGCACAGATGAAGAACTCAAACAGACTAAGGTGACGCAGCCCGCCGTATTCCTTCATAGCGTAATCTCAGCGCTTTGCCTCGGTGACGAATTTAAGCCCGCCATGGTGGCAGGTCATTCTCTCGGTGAGCTTTCTGCGCTTACAGCAGCCGGATGTCTTTCTTTCGAAGACGGATTAAAGCTCGTTGCTGCCCGTGCTCTTGCGATGCAAGCGGCTTGTGAAGCCGTTCCTGGCACAATGGCGGCTGTGATTGGTTTGCCCGATGAACAGGTTGAGGCAATCTGTAAGGAAGTTTCTACTCCTGAAGCGCTCGTTATCCCTGCAAATTACAATTGTCCCGGACAGTTGGTGATTTCTGGCGAAAAGTCGGCTATCGAAGCGGCTTGTGCGAAGTTGAAGGAGGCAGGTGCGAAGCGCGCACTCGTACTTCCCGTTAGCGGAGCGTTCCACTCTCCTTTGATGCAGCCAGCTAAGGACGAATTGGAGGCAGCTATTGCGAAGACTACCTTTAATAAGCCCATCTGTCCCGTGTATCAGAATGTAGATGGTGCCGCTCACGAATGCCCCGAAACGATTAAGGCAAATCTCATTCAGCAATTGACTGCAAGTGTGCTTTGGACAAAGGAAGTTCAAAATATGATTGCTGCTGGCGCTACTGAGTTTGTAGAATGCGGTCCTGGTAAGGCGCTTCAGGGAATGATTGTTAAGATTTCGCGTGACGTTACTGTTCGTGGATTATAATTCTTATATAATTTAGCACAGCAAATGTGTGAGTGCCTCGTCGTAAATCCTTGCGATGAAGCACCCACACATTTGTTCGTATATTTCAACAAAACACAAAAAACTGACTATGAATATTTATCAAGTGCTTCCTCGATTGTTTGCTAACCGAGGGGGTAAAAACGTAAAGTGTGGCACGCTCGCAGAAAACGGATGTGGTAAGATGAATGACTTTACCGCAGAGGTGTTAGAGCGTATTCACGAAAACGGTTACTCACACATTTGGTACACAGGTCTTTTGGAGCACGCCACAAAGACAAGTTATGCCAACTATGGCATTCTTGAAGACAATCCTGTGGTAGTTAAGGGTGCGGCAGGTTCTCCTTATGCCATCAAGGACTATTATGACATAGACCCCGACTTGGCGGTGGATGTTCCTAACCGAATGAAGGAATTTGAAGCGCTTGTTGAGCGTACGCATGAGGCAGGTTTGAAGATGGTTATCGACTTTGTTCCCAATCATGTGGCACGTCAGTATAAGTCAGACGCAAAACCCGCTCGTACAAAGGACCTTGGTCAGACGGATGACCAAGCAAAGGGATTTGATGCCCAAAATAATTTCTACTACATCTTGGGCGAGGCGCTCCATACGGTTTTTACGACGGATTCAAAGAATACCTACGAAGAACTTCCCGCAAAGGCAACGGGTAATGACTGCTTCCATGCGTGGCCCAACTGTAATGACTGGTACGAAACCGTAAAGTTGAATTACGGTGTGGATTATTGTGGCGGTGGGGTGAAGCATTTTTCACCCATTCCCAATACCTGGAAAAAGATGACGGCAATCTTGCAATTCTGGGCAAAGAAGGGCGTTGACGCCTTCCGTTGTGACATGGCGGAAATGGTGCCTGTGGAATTTTGGAAGTATGCCATTAAGGAGGTGAAGAAGAAGTTCCCCGCCATTCAGTTTATTGCGGAGGTTTATAACCCTAACGAATACCGCAATTATATTAAGGTCGGTGGATTTGACTATCTCTATGACAAGGTTGGTCTTTACGATACGCTCCGCGCGATAGTTTGTCACCAGCAACCCGCAGCCGCGATTACGGGAGCTTGGCAGGCGGTGGACGATATCCATGACCACATGCTTGATTTCTTGGAAAATCATGACGAACAGCGTATTGCGTCTAACTTCTTTGCTACTGTTCCAGAGAAAGCGAAACCTGCACTCATCGTAAGTGCTTTGATGCGTGAAAATCCCTTGATGATTTACGCCGGTCAGGAAATTGGTGAACCCGGTATGGATGAAGAGGGTTTCTCTGGCAGAGATGGTCGCACCACAATTTTTGACTATTGGCACGTAGAGAAACTCCACAAACTCCTTGACGGAGGTAAGGACTTTACAGAGCAAGAGCAGGAACTTCATGACTATTATAAGAAGGTGCTCCGCTTGCGTAATGAGGAGGATGCCTTTAATAATGGCCTTTTCTACGACCTTATGTATGTGAATTACGACGGTGAGCAGGGTTTAAATCCCAGTCGCAATTTTGCATTCCTCCGTCGCAGTAAGGAAAACACCATTCTCGTTGTTGTAAACTTCGACGAATATCCCACAACTATCGGTGTGCGCATCCCCGAACACGCTTTTGAATTCCTTTCTCTCCCCGAGGGCACACAATGTGCCACAGACTTGCTCACCGATGAGGTGCAAGTGATCAACCTTGAGGTTGACGGTTTTACAAAAGTGACCATGCCCAGTTGGGGTGCGGCGGTGTTGAAATTTTAATTTGAGGTTTTAAGGTTATGAGGTTTTTAAGGTTGTAAGGACTATGCAGTCCGATTGGTCTTAAAACCTCAAACCCTCAAAATCTAATTAAGGTTGTAAGGAATAAGGTTATGAGATTGTAGGGGAATCTAATCCGAATGGTCTTATAACCTTAAAACCTCAAATATCAAATTAAGGTTGTAAGGACTAAGGTTATGAGGTTATAGGACTATCCAGTCCGAATGGTCTTATAACCTAAAAAACTTAAAACCTCAAAACCTTATAAATTATGTCTTCCATTTGGATCAGCGCCCTTGCCTTGTGTGGCGCCTCACTTATAGGTTCGTTGCTGGGGTTTCTCATTAAGGAACTCCCACATCGTTGGAACGACACCGTGATGGGCTATTGTGCAGGCGTAATGCTTGCTGCTTCTGTCGTAGGTCTCATTCTTCCTGCCTGCGATGCCGTAGAACTTAGCGGTTGGTGGATGATTATTGGTGGCGTATTAGTCGGAGCGCTATTTCTAAATCTCTTAGATCACGTTACTCCCCACTTACACCACATTACAGGCTTAGACCCTGAACAGCATGCAACGAATGCTTCGCTCAATCGCGTACTGCTTTTCGTTTTAGCGATAGCCCTTCACAAATTACCCGAAGGTATTGCTGCCGGAATCAGTTTTAACGCAAAGGAGGTTTCAAATGCGTGGGCAGTAACGGCAGGTTTGTCGTTGCAAAACGTACCTGAGGGGATGGTAGTGATTTCTCCGCTCCTTTTATTAGGTGTCAGTCGTTGGCGCACTTTACTTATTTCCTTGACTATCGGAGGGCTGGAAATCGTAGGTGTGTGGATCGGTTATGCTGCAGGTGCTATTTCGCAACTCTTACTCCCCGCGATGCTTGCATTTGCCGGAGGCGCGATGCTTTATGTCGTGAGTGATGAAATGATTCCCGAAACGCACGCGCATGGTTACCAAAAGTCGGCCACTTATGCCCTCTTGCTCGGTTTCCTTTCACTTGTGTTTATGGAGAACTTCTTTGCTTAAACCCATTTAAGTTTATAGAAACAATAAAGGCGACACGCTCTCAAGAGCGTGTCGCCTTTATTCTCGTTTGAACGTTTTACTTGCTCAGCAAACTATCAATTGCTTGCACGAGTTCCTTGAATTCCGTTTCTTCAAATCTGCGTGTGAGTTTCACAATTTTGCCTTCGCGATTAATAAGTACGTTGCGCGTGATGCCAGATTGGCGAAGGGCATAACTTGAAAAGGCATTGGCCGCCGTATCCAACACCATGGGGTAGGTAGTTCCCAATTTCTGAATGTAGGTTTCCACTTCCTCCTTCGTTTCTTCTCGATCCACGCCTACGAGTACGAAATCCTTATTGTCCTTATGGCGTTGCCAAATCTCACGTTCGATATGCGGCATTTCCTTACGGCAGATGCCACACCAACTTGCCGTAAACTGAAGCATAACCACCTTACCGCGTTGCTCAGAAAGCGTGAAAGTGCTGCCATCCGTCATGGGCAATGAAAAGTTAGGCGCTGTGTCGCCCACCTTAACGATATAGTCATGCTCGTAAACAATCGTGTCAGTTGCCGTAGAAACAGTATCATCCGCATGAGTAGCAGCGCTGTCGCTGGAATTATCTACGGGGGGATTTGCTCCCGTGCCGCCACAAGCCATTACCAGACCAGCGCTTACAGTTAAGAATAATGTGTGGAAAAATGTCTTTTTCATAGGAATCACTTAATTAGGAAAAGATGAATTTTTGAGAAGGCAAAGTTAGTTATTATTTTACACACAAGCAGAACCGTTTCGCAGATTTCCGTCAATAATTGACTTCTCACTTAACCAAATAGATAGTGCTCTGAAATTGAATGTTTTGTGTGCATATTGGTTTTCGGCGTTCTAAACCCTCAAATTCTTGTTCTTAAGTACCCAAATAAGAGGCACAAAAAGTAAGATTGTTTTTCCTATAAGAGGTTTTGTTTTTGGAGATATAGAAATTAAAAATTGGGTGCGTCAAAACGGATTCTGATACACCCAATTAAATTGAAAGAATTGCCTAAATTGCGTTTGAATGAGAATCAGGCAATCTGTGCTTATTCTTTCTTATGTTTGAATGAGAATCAAGCAAACTTTGGTTACTCCTTCACAAAACCTTCTACGCGTTCCATTTTGAATTTTTCCTTATTCCAGTGGAAAGGTTTGTAGGCCTTTGAGCGCTTGATTTTGTTCTTGCGGAAAACAAGACCATTCACCGACTTCGCATAAAGAATGGGTTCGTCGAAAGTGGTGAACTTGTTGTTCTCAATAACGATGTTAGAGTGGAAGTACTTCTTTTGGTCGTTCAAACGTGGAATTTCGGGATAAATGGAAATCACGGCGTTAGTGAACTGGTAGTAACTCGTAAGCGCATTTACGAACTTGTTCTTGCGGATAATCACATCCTTGCATGAACCTGACTCATACCAACCATTGCAATCGCCACAAAGGAGAATTGCAGTACCAGAAGTGTGGTCGAAAAGGTTGTTTTCACAAACCGTGTGGCGCGGACTGCTGAACAAAGCACCGCGAGCGCGGTTGTTGCGTACTACGTTTTCGGCAAAGTAAACAGTAGGTGTCCACGTAAGGTTTTCAATGCCGTAATCTTGAGTTGCAAGTTCCAATGTTTTCTCCATCGGGCGACTCAAAGTGATGATAAATTCTTTGCAACCCTTTACGGTTTCTTTGTCTGCGGGACGTATTTCGCGAATGGTGTAAGTTTCTTCGTGCTCTTCCATAGTGTAGGCAGAAACAAAGCGAATGGTGTCGCCCACATCGCCCCATGCAAAACCATAAGCCTGACCGTGTTCGAAGGCACAACGAATGGTTTGTGCGTTAATCACTTCCTTCACCTTGAGATAGACACCGTGGATGTTGATAGCGTCATCCATCATGCCTTCGTAAAGACCGTTTACCGAGCGGATGTGACCCTTACATTGTGAGAAGTGAGTAGCGTCGGCCTGTGTGGTGAAATAGCGGGGATCTTTTTTGCCACGGAGACACACGTTAAAACCATCGAGCGTGATGTCTGTACAACGCTGTGCAATAAGTCCCATACCTTCGGCATAATGCACGTTAACGTCCTGAAGCGTTGTTTGATTGTCATGGTCAAGAACGATGCCGGGGCAAGGACGATAGTAAGTGCGGAACGTAACAATCGTACCAGGCTTCACCTTGTTCTCTTTCCACTGAGGCGCACGATATGTGTTGTCGCCAAGGTCTTGAACTCCGTCAGAAGTTACCCAAAGGTCGCCCGTTTGATAGGCAATGTGGCGTGTCTTCTTCTCAAAACTCATTCCTGAATTGGGTTGCAGGGCCCAGTCAGAACCATAGACTTCAAAACGTCCGTTTTGACCGATGCGGTGTTTCACCCATGGCGCCATCTTGAAAGTTGTTCCTTCTTCAGGAGTATTTGAAAGAATTTCCGCCTGAGTGATTTGGGGGTCAGAGAAGTCAACAGAGAAATTACAGAGCGTAGTGTTCGTGCAATTCACTACGTAGAAAGGAATCATACGTCCCGTGAAGAGAAACTCCGCTCCGCATCCGTCGAGCGTAAGATTTGTCCAACCATCAAGGTGAAAACCTATTTTGCGAAGGGGAGACTGATCGTGGTTAGAGATATAGTATTCATATCCCTTAGCATCCGTAGCGTTAAAAGTGTAAGTGCCCTTTCCGAAGTGAAGTGTCACTTCATCTTCAGGCGAAACCGAATCCTTAATCTTAGTCAAAGCATCGTGGAGAATGGATGAGGAATTGGCTTGATTGGGCAAGAGGCCATAGTCCGCCATATTTACTACCACCTTCTCAGCATAGGTCGAAGACGCGAGGAGAGAGAGTGCAAGGAGAGTCTTTTTCATGTTTAAATTAATGAGTCTTTTATAGATAGGTTAAGGTAAAAGTCAGGGGTAACAACAAGTCATGTGTGAAAGGGGGAGTGAGCAGATAACTAGAAGTGTAAATGATGT
>CALCUV010000201.1 GCA_937906765.1 uncultured Prevotella sp. | reverse complement strand
TAATGGTTATGTTTATCCCATCAGCGATATGCTCGTGTTCGGTCAGAAGCAACGCATGGATATGGGTAAGGAACGACTCAGAATTGACTTTACAACAGTTCTTCATGAATTGACTTCTAACAACTTCCGTGGTGGTGACTACATGCACTTCCCCAAGGTGAATGATCAGCGCACGTATTTTGATAACTTGGTTCGTGCAACAACCGATACTAAGGTATCTTATCTCCACGTTGCTTACTCAAAGGTTGGTGGTGCTTGGAAGGTGATGAATTCATGGTGACAGGTCTTTATGACTTTACCATCAAGTTGCCTCCTGTTCCCGTAGCAAATGAATACGAAGTGCGTATTTATGCTTCTCACAACACCCTCCGTGGTATGGCACAGATGTACTTTGGTACAGACCCCGACCGTTTGCAACCCGCAGGTCTTCCTTACGATATGCGTCAATCTTGTCAAAACAATCCTGCAATTCCTTGGGTTCTCGATGATCCCGATGATATTCAGGTGAATATTGAAAATGACAAGAACTTGCGTAACCAAGGTTACTTGAAGGCACCAAATATCATTACGTCTTCTGGTTCAAAGGGACTTGAAACTATCCGTGATGCCAGTCCTGCAACTCCTGGTCTCCGCCGTATTGTTACACGTCAGCGCATGGAACCCGGTACAACTTATTACTTGCGTTACAAGTCTGCGCTCAAGAAACTTGACGCTCAGTTGTATGTTGACTTCATTGAAATCGTTCCGAAGGAAGTTTACAACGGCGCAGAAGTGGAAGATATTTGGTAAAAATAGTTAGGAAGAAGGAGCACATCCTTCCGTCTGTGAAGGATGTGACTTCTTTCTCCACTTAAACTTTTTTGAATTAAACAAGAACAATAGTATGAATAATTCATATCAAAACTGGTTCAAAGGAGGTCTGCTTAGCATTGTTGCCGTAATGGGAATGGCTGCATGTTCTGACGATCATTACGACATCGTTGTAACCGGCGAAACAGAAGGCAAAACCTTGTGGGAGAATATTCAGGCAAATGAATCTCTTTCTGACTTTGCAAGTATCTTGAGTGAAACTTCTTATCTCAAGAACGACATGGACTATCCCACAGACAAGGCTAAGATTAGTTATGCAGATTATCTTAACTCTTCACAAGCATTAACAGTATGGGCTCCCGTAAACGGAAGTTTTGACGCTGCTGCAATGTTGGAAGAGTTAGCAGAAATCAAAGCGCTTTATGCTACAGATCGTAAAGCTGCAACAAAGGCAGAGTACGTCTTTGCTTCACAATTCTTAGGTCAACACATCGCACGTTTTAACCACGAATCTCAAGCAGAAGGAAAGGAAGTGCGCATGTTGAACGCAAAGTACGTTATGTATGATGCTACCGCAAAAACTTTTGACGGAGTTGCTTTCGAAGAAGGTCAAACTTCAAAACCCTCTTCAAATGGTACGCTTCACGTGTTGAACGCTCCTTCAAAGTATGCTTATAACATCTTTGACTATTTGGCTGCCTTGCCTCAGTTCTCTAAGGTGTATGGTGTGATCAGCAGTCCCGAGTTTGACATTACTTCGTTTGCTCCAGGTGCTTCTACAGAAGGTGCAATGAACAACGAAGGTAAGATGGAGTATGTTGACTCTGTGTATAGTAACTACAACACACTCTTGACTGAAGCTCGTGCTGAAATCAAGAATGAAGACTCTCTTTACGTAGCAGTTATTCCAACGGATGACGCTTATGAAGCAGCATTAGAAAATGCTAAGAAGCTCTTCAACTATAAGAAGTCTTATAACTACAACTGGTCAAACACAAATGCAGATTGGGGCTTCTCTGGTAATGAAGCGCTTAAGTTTACTGACGAACAGATTGACTCGTTAAAGACACTCAATGCTCAGAAATTGCTCTTCTCTGCGATGTACTTCACTCCCTCAACAATGGGTGAAAATGTAAATCGTAACGACGACAATTCAATCATTGACTACTGCTTGTATAACGACTCTGTTAATACCACCAACTTCATGACTATCTACAATAGTAATAAGGGTGGTAAGAATCCTCTCTTCTTAGGTAAGGATAATGCAGATGTTGAACCTCTCAAAGCATCAAACGGTCTTATCTTTGCAGTTGACAGTTACAACATGGACGTTGCTTACTCTTACCTCAAGAGACAGGAACTCAATGTCAATGTTCTTGCACAATCTAATGCGTATTACGAAAATGTTTCATTAGGAAACTACCGTAATGATAGCATCATTGACCCCTATGAAGTAAAGAGTTTCACGCGTGTTGAAGTTCAGTCAACAGGTAAGGCAATGGACTTCACAGTAAACCTTCCCTCGTTGAAGAGTGGTTCTTATAAGGTTTATGCAATCCTCGTTCCTACTGCTTATCACACACTTTATGAAGAAGGTTTGGTGAACAACAAGGGGGTACCCTATGTAGAAAATTTGACCTTTGATGTTACAGTGCTTGATGATGCAACTAAGGCTGGTACTAAAATAGCTGAAGCAAAGGGTATCACTGCTCCTAGCGACCGAGTTGAAAAGGTTGTCCTTTTTGAAAAGTTGGATCTCGAGTACTCTTACGATGGTCTTCCCAGTGGAATTAATTCATTCCCCCGTTTGAAGTTCTCAATGTCAAGTCGTCAGACAGGTAGTGCTGGATCACCCAAGTGTATGGCAATGAATATTTATAAAATTATTATTGAGCCCTACAGATAAGACAGTACAAACGAAAAAAAGCTGAAGAAATGAAACAGACAAATATCAATTTCATGCAAGGTGTTCTCCGCGCATCTGTTGGAATCTTGATGCTATCAGGAACTTGCGTACTTTCAGCTCAGGAAGCTCCTGCAAAAGGTAAGGCAAAAACTGAAGCTCAGAAGTACGAGATGAAGGAGATTTCGGGTACCGTCTTTGACGCAACCACGAAAGAACCAATGGCTGGCGTACGTGTTCAAGCTTTGAACAATCGCCTCTATACAGCGATGACAGACGATAAAGGGAATTACACAATCAAAGTGCCCACGTTTGTAACAGCGCTTTATGTAAGTGTTGATGAATATAACGCAACACAACTTGCAATTAAGGCAGCAACGGGTCAGAATGCTTATCTCTATAGCGGTTTGGTTAAGAACCTTTATAAGGATGGTACAGATCTTAACTTGAAGCACGAATATACGCTCAAGGAAACTAGCGCATTGACAGTTGAAGACGATATCGAAGATTATCTCAATGGTGCTGTACGTTCAATTGCTCGTGGCGGAATTCCTGCACAAGGTGCTGCCATGTTCATCAATGGTTTGAACTCTTTGAACACAAATGCTCAACCTCTCATTGTAGTGGATGGAGTAATTTGGGATATGCAGTACGACCGTACAACACTTCACGATGGTTTTTATAACAACGTGTTCAGTGTGATTGACCCAGAAGATATTGCTGACGTACGCGTTTTAACAAATGGTACAGCGCTTTATGGTGCAAAGGGTGGTAATGGTGTAATTGAAATCGACACACGTCGTGGTAAGAGCATGGCAACTCGCATTAAGGTGCGTGCTTATGGTGGTTTCGAACAAACACCTGACCAGTTGAAGATGATGAATGCTTCACAGTATCGTAACTATGTAACAGAGTTCCTCGGTACTACTGAAAATGCTAAGCGTCTTTCAACTGCAACTAACGGCTTCATGAATGAAGACCCCAGTTACCTCTTCTACGATATGTATCACAATGAAACAGATTGGCAGAAGGACCTCTACGAAGATAGTTACACTCAGAACTACAAGGTCAGTGTAGAAGGTGGTGACGATGTTGCTATGTACAACCTTTCTTTGGGTTACACTCAGAGTGATGCAACTGCGAAGAAGAATGATTTCAATCGTTTGAACATTCGTTTTAACACTGATATCGAAATGTTCCGCAACTTCACTACCGCATTTGACATCGCATATACAAAGAATGCTTATAACCTCCGCGACAATGGTTGGGCTGAAGATTATTCTTCACGCAACATCAGTTCACCCAATGTTCTCGGTTTGATTCAAAATCCTTTTGTTAGTCCTTACGAATACTTTGTAAAGTTTGACAATGACCTTAATAAGCTTGTGCTTGGTCATGCTTCAAACGTTTACGCTGGTAAGAACTACAACGATGCGAATAACCCCTTGGCATTTGCTTCAGGTTATGGCTTCGAAGGTTTGGCTAACCCCTATTGGATTTTGTTAAACGGTGATGGTGATAATAAGAACTACCATGAACAGACTCAGTTCAGCATCAACGTAGCTCCTAAATATCGCATCAACAAGTACTGGACAGTAAGCGACCGCTTCAGTTACATTTTGAACCGTAATAATGAAAAGTATTACCTTCCCAATACAGGTACTCCTACTAAGGAAGTTGAAGGTCTTGGTGGTGTAACAAGTGTCATCAGAACACAGTTCGGTAAGGAAACAACACTCTTCAATGACTTGCGTGTTCAGTGGAAGCGTCAGTATGGTGCTCATGCATTTGACTTCCTCGGAGGTTTCCGTATGTCATCTTATTCATATAGTGATAGCTACATTACTGGTTATAACAATGACAATGATAAGATGCCTAACATGAGTTACTCATTGCAGTACAAGGATTACGGAGGTACAAATGATAGTTGGATTAATCTCGCATACTACGCAGATTTGAATTACAACTTGAAGAACAAGTACTTCCTTCGCCTCGGAACTACAATGGAATCATCAAGCCGTTTCGGTCGTGAAACTGTTGAAGGTGTTAAACTTGCAGGTGTTAACTGGGGTCTCTTCCCCAGCGTACAAGCAGCTTGGGTGGTTTCTTCAGAACCTTGGTTCAATGTTCCTGTCATCAACTATTTGAAGTTGAACGCTGGTTACGAAGAAAGTGGTAACGACAACGTTGACTACTATGCAAGTCGCACTTACTTCCAGAACATCAAGTTCATGGATAAGGCAACTTCACTCGTGTTGGCTAACATTCAGAATCCTACAATCCAGTGGGAAACAAACCGTCGTTTCAATGTAGGTGCTCAGGTTAATCTTTTGAATAATCGCCTTTCACTTGGTGCAGAGTATTATCTCTCTACAACTTCAAACCTCTTGACTCGTAAGGCTGTTAGTGATATCACTGGTATGTCTATGATGTGGGGTAATGATGGTGAGTTAAGCAATAAGGGTTTCAACTTGAATGCAAATGCAGTTCTTGTTAAGACAAAGAACTTCGGTTGGCAAGCAGGTCTCTCAGTAGGTAAGTACGAAAATAAGATCGAAGAACTTCCCGCTTCTAACAAGATTGAACTTTATGCACTTGATGCAAACGGCAACAAGACTGGTGAACCTACTGTAATCAATGGTTACACTTCAAGTGTATATGGTGATAACAACGTTCTTACTGCTGTAGGTCACGCTGCTGGTGTATTCTTCGGTTATCAGACAAACGGAGTGTTTGCTGACGAAGCAGCTGCTAAGGCTGCAGGATTGAAGTATCCTACAGGTCTTTCACAGAATCCTTCACGTGATTTCCATGCTGGTGACGTTCATTTTGTAGATCAAAATGGTGACGGTTGGATTAGCGAAGCAGATATGGTTGTAATTGGTGATCCTAACCCCGATTTCTTCGGTAGTTTCTACACTAATTTCACTTACAAGAACTTTGCTCTTGACCTCAACTTCAAGTATTCAGTTGGTAACGATGTATTCAACTATCAGCGTTCTCAACTTGAAAATGGTAACAATATCTGGAACCAAACTACAGCAGTTTGCAACCGTTGGCGTTATCAAGGTCAGGTAACAGATGTTCCTCGTACAATGTCTGCAGACAACGAACTTTGGGTAAACAACGAACGTTTCTCAGATCGTTGGATTGAAGATGGTTCTTACCTCAAGTTGAAGAAGGTTCGCCTTACTTACAAGATTCCCGTAAACAACCTCAGTTGGTTGCAGGGTCTCACCGTTTGGGGTGAAGCAAACAACGTGTTTACCGTTTCTGAATACACAGGCAATGATCCTGAAGTAACAGCAGGTAACAGTGTACTCTATCAGGGTATTGATGCTGGTTATCTTACTGCAGGTCGTAACTTTAATCTCGGTATAACAGTTAACTTGTAATCGTACGTACATGGTATAAGTGAAAGGTGATAGGGGAGTGAATACCTTTCCTCCCTACACCTTCTCACAGAACCTATAAACAATTACTACAATGAAAAAATCAATTGTAAGCCTCTTTGTCTTCCTTGCTGGTTTTGGTGTGTTTACCACTTCATGTGAAGATATGCTGACTCCTGATATGGAACGTTATACCGAAGGCTTTAACGGTAAGGACACGGTAAACTTCTATCTCGGTATTATGCGTAATGTTCAGGATATGGTTGAGCAGAACATCATTTTGAATGAAGTTCGTGCAGACCTTGCTGACACTACGATGTATAGTTCAGATTCTATTGCACGTATTGCTCGCTTTGATGCTTCCTTGAAGGATGGTGAATCAGCGTTATTGAATCGTGCTGCATATTACAAGGTTATTAACCAATGTAATTTCTACCTTGCCAAGGCAGACTCCAACGCAATTAAGAATGACATCTTGTACATGCGTAAGGAAATTGCTCAGGTACACATGGTTCGCGCATGGACTTATATGCAGTTGGTACAAAACTATGGTCGCGTACCTTTCATTACAGTTCCCGTAGATAATGCGAATACAGGTTGGGAAACTAATCCTGCTGAAGGTTGGGCAACACCTGATAACCTTATTGATTTGCTCGAACCTACATTGCTCCTTGCTGCACAGTTTGAAAAGACTTATGGTTTCCCCAACTATGGTCAGTTCAAGACTGGTAAGAGTGGTGTTGACATTACTCACAAGTTGATGCTCTTCCCCTCTGACCTCGTATTAGGTGACCTCTACCTCCTCCGCGGTAATGGTACTGCAGACTATGAAAAGGCAGCGATGTACTACTACACTTGGTTGGAAGAAAATGCCGCAGCTGCAGTTAAGAGTGGTCATGCAGTTTCTGCTATGTTCCCCAAGATTAATGAAGAAAAGCGTCTTATCTGGGGTTACTTGAAGGGATGGTATGGTAGTCTTCTTTCTTATGCCAATGCTGCTGATGAAACAATTACACTTGTTCCCTCTGCTGCAAACAAGAGTTTTGGTAGCGTGTTAACTCGCGTTGCTAATATCTATGGTTTCGAAACAAGTTCATTCAACCAAACTTCAGGTTCTGGTGAAGAAGTTGCTACGAATGGTGAAATCAGCATCAAGCCTAATGCAAAGATGCGTCAGGTTGGTCCTTCACAGCGTTACATTGCCCTCAATAAGGCACAAACTTATGTGAATTACGAATCTGAAAGCAAGGAAGACGTTACGAATGTTGAAGTTGAATACTACAAAGAAGGTGATGGTCGATTGAATGCAACATGTCCCTCTTTCCAAACAGAAGATGACGGCAAACCTCGCTTTATCCATAAGTTCGGTGTAGCTGACAACGTTAACCAGGATGGAGTTGCTTCTAATCGTTTTGACTTCAAGTATGCGATCAACGTATATCGCAAGCGTCAGGTTTACCTCCGTTTCGCTGAAGCCATCAACCGTGCAGGTTTCCCCGGTCATGCTTTTGCAATTCTTCGCGATGGTTTGCACTATGACAAATTCCCCGAATTGACAGACTCTATCAAGTACACTCCTATTGATAAGGCTGATTCTGTGAGCAATGATACACTCTTCCAGTTCTATCATGCAACATTAAGTGCAGACACAATTCATGAGGGTACTCATAACCTTGCAATTTCTCCCGACGAACTTCTCCGTGCGAAGTCTAAACCCTTCCTTGATTTCACGGATTCTAAGTGGGCAAATTCAGCAGGTATCCATGCTCTCGGTTGCGGTCAGTCAGACGATAATGACACGCTTTACACTTACACAAATGTAGTTAACCAGCGTATTGCTGCAGAATGGAATCGTTCTGGTTACCTCATGCCTTTCGCTGCGAAGAAGGCTACAGCGCGTAGCAATAGTGGCGTTGTTTATGCTGACACAGTTCGCGTAATTGTTACGTCAGACACTATTGCTCCTGTAGGTCCAGAAGAATGGGAAATTGAAGCAGTAGAAACACTTATTGCTGACGAAATGGCTCTTGAAACAGCGTTTGAAGGTTTCCGTTACTTCGACCTCATGCGTATGGCTCGCCATAAGAACAATGCTGGTCTCATTGACGGTAATGAATGGTTTGCATGGATGATTTCTAATCGCTCCGTTAACCAAGCACCTTATGCTGCTGAAGAAGTAGATGCAAATGGTAATGTTGTTATGCCTCTTGGCAAGCAGGATACTTACATCTATGAACTCCTCAAGAACCAGAGCAACTGGTATCTCCCTAATCCGATTTATTAAGTCGCTATGATAGAAGCGAGGGTAACGCGAGTTGCCCTCGCTTTTTTTGATATTTATCCTGGTTTTACCCTCAAGCGGTCTAAATTTTGTGTAATAAAGTTAAAAAAAACGTTTTGCATGCCCTTAGTTTCGGTATTATTTGCGATATTTGCGAGGAAAAGAGGGTGTGTGCCTACGGAATTTGTGGGTGATTCGTATTTTTCAAGTAGCGAACCCTGCTGCCTTATTGGTTTTAAACAAACCTTTCAATGAACTCTCACCGCCCGATAATTAATAAATCGACATAGATTTTTATATGGAATTTTCTGCTCAACAGATTGCAACTTATTTGCAAGGCACGGTTGATGGTAATCCCGATGCAACAGTAAAGACATTTGCTAAGATTGAAGAAGGCGTAGAAGGAGCAATCTCTTTCCTTGCCAATCCTAAATATGCACACTATCTTTATGAAACGAAGTCAAGTGTAGTGCTTGTAAATAACGACTTCACTCCTGAAAAGGAATACACAGCGACTCTCGTTCGTGTGCCCAATGCTTACGAAGCCATTGCCAAGTTGCTCACTCTTTACGAACAGTTTAAGGGCAAGCGTTCAGGCATTCATCCTCTCGCTTTTGTTGCCGAATCAGCAAAGGTTGCTGAAGATTGCTACGTAGGTCCTTTTGCTTACGTTGGCGACAATGCCGAAGTCGGTGCAGGAACTCAACTCTATCCTCATGCCGTTGTTGAAGAGCGCGCCAAGGTTGGTGAAAACTGCATTCTTTATCCCAACGTGAGTGTTTATCATGATTGCATTGTGGGTAATCGTGTGATTCTCCATTCCGGTTGTGTCATCGGTGCTGACGGTTTTGGATTCGCTCCCTCGCCCAATGGTTATGAAAAGATTCCTCAAATAGGTATCGTAACTATAGAAGATGACGTTGAAATAGGAGCAAATGCCTGTGTTGACCGCTCAACAATGGGTAGCACATACGTGCGTCGCGGTGTGAAACTTGACAATATGGTTCAGATTGCTCACAACGTAGAAGTCGGCAGTCACACCGTCATGTCCGCTCAAGTTGGTGTTGCTGGTAGCACAAAGATTGGCGAATGGTGTATGTTTGGTGGTCAAGTAGGAATTGCAGGTCACGCAACCATTGCTGATCGCACGCTTTCTGGAGCGCAGGCAGGTATTGCAGGCAGCGTGAAGAAACCTGGACAAACCATTCAAGGTTCTCCCGCAATTGATGCTAAGGCATTCATGCGTTCAAGTGTCGTATTCAAGCGCCTTCCTGAAATGTATAGCGAATTGAATGACTTGAAGAAGCAGGTCGAAGAGTTGAAGGCACAACTGCAACAGTAGAAGATTTATAGTTTCTATAGTTTTTTATAGTGCCTATAGTTTCTATAGTACCTATATTTAGAAAAACAATCCCATGAAACAGAAGACACTTAAGGAGAGTTTCTCACTCTCAAGTATCGGACTCCATACAGGTTTGAAATTGACAGTAACATTCAATCCTGCCCCCGAGAATTTTGGTTATAAAATTCAGCGTATCGACCTCGAAGGTCAACCTATCATTGATGCCGTTGCTGAAAATGTAATCGACACCAGTAGAGGTACGGTCGTAGCAAAGGGTGAAGCACGTTGCTCTACCATTGAGCATGGTCTTGCTGCGCTTTACGCTTTCGGCATTGACAACTGTTTGATCCAAGTTGACGGTCCCGAGTTCCCTATCCTTGATGGCAGTTCTTATTATTACGTTGAAAACATCAAGCGTGTAGGTATCGAGGAACAAGAAGCCGACAAGGACTATTACGTTATCAAGCGTAAGGTGGAATTTAACGATCCCGCAACAGGTTCGCAGATTACGCTTCTCCCCGATGAGCAATTCTCTATCACGTCCATGATTTCGTTTGACTCTCAATTCTTGAGCAGTCAATTCGCTACGCTTGACGACATGACGAAATTCGCAGACGAGGTAGCATCTGCCCGCACCTTCGTTTTCGTTCGCGAAATCCAACCCCTCCTTGCTGCAGGTTTGATTAAGGGTGGCGACCTTCAGAACGCCATTGTTATTTACGAACGTCAGATGGAGCAGGAAGCGCTTGACAAATTGGCTGATTCGCTCAACGTAGAGCATCGCGATGCCACTCAGTTAGGTTATTTGCAGACACGACCTCTCGTATGGCCCAACGAACCTGCACGCCACAAGTTGCTTGATATTATCGGTGACCTCGCTCTTATTGGTCGCCCCATCAAGGGGCGTATTATTGCAACGCGTCCCGGACACACTATCAATAATAAGTTTGCGCGTCAACTCCGCAAGGAAATCAAGCAAAACGAAGTTCAAGCGCCTTCTTACAATCCCAATAAGGCTCCCGTTTTGGATATTAACGATATCCAGCGTATGCTTCCCCACCGTTATCCCATGCAGTTAGTGGACAAGGTGATTGAGATTACCAAGAAGCAGATTGTGGGTGTGAAGAACGTAACTTCCAACGAAGCCTTCTTCCAAGGTCACTTCCCCGGAAATCCCGTAATGCCTGGCGTACTTCAAATCGAAGCGCTTGCGCAGTGTGGCGGTTTGTTCGTGCTCAACGGACTTCCCGATCCTGAGAAATACACTACTTATTTCTTGCGTATCGACGACGTGAAATTCCGTCAGAAGGTAGTTCCTGGCGACACACTCATTTTCCTTGTGCGCCTTATTACGCCCATCCGTCACGGTATTGCCTCAATGCGCGGTTTTGCCTTTGTGGGTGACAACTGTGTGATGGAAGCAACCTTTACTGCTCAGTTGGCAAAAGACAAAGAATAAATCCCGTGCCTCTCACTGGGCACACAAAACAACATAATTTAGAACTCCTCTTAACCCCTAAACTATTATGATTAGTCCCTTAGCATACATCCACCCCGAGGCTGTAATTGGAGAAAATTGCGAAATCGGTCCCTTCTGCTATATCGACAAGAATGTAGTTATCGGCAACAACAATAAGTTAATGAATGGTGTGACGTTGCTTTACGGAACGCGTATGGGCAACAATAACACCGTGTTCCCAGGTGCTGTCATCGGTGCCGTTCCTCAAGACCTCAAGTTCCAAGGTGAAGAAACAACTGCGGAAATTGGTGATAACAACACCATCCGTGAGAATGTAACTATCAACCGTGGTACAGCCGCTAAGGGCAAAACCGTAGTGGGCAACAACAATTTGCTGATGGAAGGTGTTCATGTAGCACACGATACGTTTGTAGGCAACGGATGCATCATCGGCAATGCCACCAAGCTGGCCGGCGAAGTGATTGTAGACGACAATGCCATCATCAGCTCGACCGTACTGGTTCATCAGTTCTGCCGCATCGGCGGATACACCATGGTACAGGGCGGTACACGCTCCAGCAAGGACATTCCTCCATACATCATTGCCGGTCGCGAACCCATCGCTTATTGCGGGCTCAACCTCGTCGGCTTGCGTCGTCGCGGCTTCTCCAACGAACTGATTGAGAACATCCACAACGCCTATCGCATCATCTACCAAAGCGGAAAGAATGTGAGCGAGGCCTTGAAACAAGTGCGCGAAGAAATCCCGATGACACCCGAAATTGAATACATCGTGTCGTTCATCGAAGGTTCGCAAAGAGGTATCATCAGATAATCCAAATATTATGGTATACAGATTTACTATCATCTCTGACGAAGTGGATGACTTTATCAGAGAAATACAGATTGATTCGGAAGCCACTTTCTTCGAATTCCACGAAGCCATCTTGAAATCGTGCGGATACAAGGACGACCAGATGACCTCGTTCTTCCTCTGCGACGACGGATGGGAAAAGGAGCAGGAAATCCCCCTCGAAGATATGGGTACCAGCTCGGACG
>CALCUV010000200.1 GCA_937906765.1 uncultured Prevotella sp. | reverse complement strand
ATTGACGCTCATCGCCGACTTATGCAAACTACGGCGGTTGTTCAGTTCAACGATGCCTACCGTCGCTTCTCGGAATATGCTACGGATAGCCCACAACGCCCCTCCTTTATGGACTATTACGACCGTCTCCACTGCCGCCTCCTCAATGCGCGCGCAACAGATAAGGACACACGCCTCCATTATGCCAACTTAGCAGACCTTATTACGAAAACAAAGGCCGCTATTAACGATTAATACACGTTAAAACTCTTCCTCATCAATCCATAATTTGACGGGGAAGAGTTTTTTGATGCAATACAAAAACGAAGATGAGAAGCATTTGCCAAACTCATCTTTCAAAGGCAAACTGAAAACAAGAAAAGTTCAAGAAAAACTCATTTTTTCTGCGTAATTTTAGTTATATCAAGCAGAAAGGTCGTAACTTTGCATTGCAAGACAAGGTTAAACCAGACCTAACTAAACTCTGAAATCACACAATGACGTTCCACATAACAGAATAGGAACCATAGACTTATAAAGAGGGGCAACGGACACATAAAGAATGATTAAGTAAAGATTATTAGATTAGTGAATGAATCTGTTTTACGTTACCTTGCCACACACATAACGTAAAACGCCGAAATAAGTCGTAAGATTTATTTCAAGTCCGAGAGGCGAAAGCCCCTCTTTTTTTGTATTATAACGACACCTCTACCATTCCATTAGAAGTCCCACTCAATATGCTGTGTCACACATTTATACAATGTTTATTCTCTAACACAAAAACCGCAATAAATCAGGGTTAAAACAAAACCCCTTATAATAAAAATTATTTGCTACTTAAGAAAAATTTAGTAAGACTTAGTTTTTCCTATTTCGCTTTTGATTTCACGGCACTTTGGTTGATACAGAATAATTAAGTACATTTGCATCATTACGATTGCACTTTTTCTTTTTTAATCACAAGCATTCACCATCTAACCTTAATTATTCTACACCATGAAAGGCCTTCAATCAAAGTTTTTGCATTTCATCCTTACGTTGATAACCATCGCATTGCCACTTTCGGCACAGGCGAGTTGTAATTCTATAGATATCCCCGAAAATTGCACGGTAACAACCATCAATTACGCAACTCATAGCAACCAAGCGTTGCTCATGGATTGCTATCAAGCGCCCGCTTCCCCCTCATCTGCACTCCGTCCCGTTTACATCTACTCCTTCGGTGGCGCATGGGAATTTGGTTCGCGCGAAGATAAGAACATGGAAAAACTCATTGCCACATTGACGGCACAAAATTGGGTGGTGTGTTGCATTGATTACCGCTTAGGCGTAAAAATGGCAAAGGAGGCGGGAACGCTAACACGTGAAACTTGGATGGAGACTTACCTCGGCGCCATTAACATGGGCACGGAAGATATTTATGCCGCAACACGTTATCTTATTAACCACTCTGAAGAGTTGCAGATTGACACTACGAAAATCGTGTTGGCTGGCAGTAGCGCCGGAGCCTTTAATTCGCTCTCGGCTGTGCACCAACAATGTAGCCAAACCGATTTGGCATGCAAATACTTATCCCCACAATTCCGTTATGCAGGCGTTATCTCACAAGCAGGAGCACTTTGGTTTGCAGGCGAAGAAACTCCGCTCTACTGGTCACAACTCCCCTGCCCCATACTCTTCTTCCACGGTTCAAAAGACCCTCTTGTAACCTATGATGAATCCCACAAAGGATTCTCGGCATACGGTTCCGTAGCGATTTACAAACACTTGGCCTCGGAAAAGTCACCCGCATGTTTCTACGATTTTGAAGAACGCGGACATGAGATTTGCGTAGTCCCCATGCACACTCACGTGCCCGAAATCATGCGTTTCCTCAAGCAATACGTCATTCAGGGCGAACAGCGCAACGAACATATCGTTGTGCCGAAGAAAAATAAATAGGATTATTACTGTCCAGCAATAAAAAATAAAAAACCCACAGGAAAACCTGCGGGTTTTAAATGTGTCTATATTCGGCTTTTGCTTAAATGATAGACATCTTTCGCTTACTTAAAGATTAAGCCTTAACAGTGTCACCAGCAACAGTGTCATTAGCAGCTGTGTCCTGAGCAGCAGAATCAACAACAGTTGTGTCAACAGCAGTTGAATCATTTGTAGCTTCAGCAGTTGTGTTACCACCGCAAGATGCGAAAGATACTGCAGCGAAAGCAGCGAATACGAATACTAACTTCTTCATTTTGTTTAAATTTTTAAGAGTGATACAATTAATTGTCCTATTAAAACGATGCAAAATTACGGACTTTTTATATACCACCAAAACTTCGGCAAGAAAAATTATGTTTTTTTTGTAAAAAAGTGTTTTTCAGTACTCTTAACTTTACATTTTGTCACATCAACTTTGCAAAGATAAAACATCCTTTTGTAGTTTAGCGGAAATTGAGTCCATATTTTACGGGTGAAAATTTATGGAATCTATCTTTTATAGTAAATTTGCAAGTGTTGAATTTGGGAGAAACAAGTTCGGAAGAGAACGTAGAATAAAAATAACCAGATGAATTGCAAGTATAATCGGAAAAACTAAGAGTATTATTAGAAAAACTAAGAATATGATTAGGAAAACTAAGAGTATTTAAAAATATCCTAAATTCATTATTAGGAAAAACAAGGATATTGTTTAAGTAAAATCTTAATTTGGGTATTGGATTGTTGTTAGTCCTCGGTTCTCTCCCTCCCCTTTTCGTCACATACACATTATATATAATATATAGCATCCGCCATGAACACCCCTTTGGAACATAAAAAAGCGGCCTTCCACACCTTAGGTTGCAAACTTAATTTCGCTGAGACCTCTTCGCTTCAAGATGCCCTGCGCCAACGTGGCATGATCATGGTGCAGAAAGGTGAAGTTGCTGATTTATGTATTATTAACACATGCAGCGTTACCGATGTGGCCGACTCTAAATGCCGACAGACAATTCATAAATTCACGCGCCAGCATCCCGGTGCCTTTGTTGTGGTCATGGGATGTTATGCACAGTTACAACCTGATACAATTGCTGCCTTCGAAGGCATTGACCTTGTTGTCGGAATGGAACATAAGGGCGAGGTCATCCGTCTTATCGAAAAACGATGGGCAAAGAAAAGCGCACTTCCCCAAGGCGAGGCTTGCCATGAGGCAATTGCCGTACCCACCAAGGAGATTCAGACATTTGTACCCTCATGCTCTCACGGCGACCGCACACGCTATTTCCTTAAGGTTCAAGATGGTTGCAATTATTATTGCACCTATTGCACCATACCTATGGCGCGTGGAAAAAGTCGTAATGGCACAATTGAAAGTATCGTAAAGCAGGCGCAGGAAGTGGCATCTGAGGGCGGCAAGGAGATTGTCATTACGGGCGTAAATATTGGCGATTTCGGGCGTTCAACGGGTGAAACGTTTTTTGACTTAGTCAAGGCGCTTGATCAGGTAGAAGGCATTGAGCGCTACCGAATTTCATCTATCGAACCCAATCTGCTGACTCCCGAAATCATTGATTTCTGCGCTTCGTCCAAGAAGTTTATGCCTCATTTCCATATCCCGCTTCAGAGTGGCAGTGACGAAGTCTTGAAACTCATGCGCCGTCGCTACGACACGTCGCTCTTTGCCGACCGCATTGCTTACATCAAGCGCGTCATGCCCGATGCTTTCATCGGAGTGGATGTTATTGTCGGCATGCGCGGAGAGACGGACGAACTTTTTGAACAGGCATACAACTTCATCAAGAATTTGGACATTTCTCAGTTACACGTCTTCTCCTACTCCGAACGTCCGGGCACGCGTGCCTTAGAAATTCCCCACAAAGTGGACGCTCAAACCAAACATGACAGAAGTCAGCGCCTCCTGGAACTCTCAGAAGAAAAGCGCAAAGCGCATTATGCGAAACACATTGGCACTCAGCGCCCTGTGCTTTGGGAACACTCCAAAAAGGGTGCGCCCCTCAGCGGATTTACGGACAATTACATCCGCGTAACCGCTACCGAAGGATGCCTTGCTGAAGATAACACGCTCTCACAAGTAACCCTCGGAACATTTACTGAAGATCAAGAAACATTATGGGCACAACAAGCATAACTGAAAATAAGAAAATTGCCGTAGTTATCCTGAACTGGAACGGCAAGGAGATGATGCGTCGCTTCTTGCCCTCTGTCGTGCGCTATTCAGAGGAACTCGCCACGGTCATTGTGGCAGACAATGCCTCAACAGATGGATCCTTGGAGATGCTTAAGGC
>CALCUV010000199.1 GCA_937906765.1 uncultured Prevotella sp. | reverse complement strand
CCGCTATTACTTGCACGACCACAAGGAAATCGTAGTCGGTAGTCGCAATGAGGGAGCGGAGAATGTCAATCATATTTATTACCTCGTGCATGCCAAGGACAAGTATCTCGCCCTCAAACGCGTGGTCGATTATTACCCTAAGATTTACGGCATCGTCTTTTGCCGCACCCGCATGGAGACACAGGAGGTGGCCGATTGGTTGATTCGCGACGGTTATAACGCAGAGGCGCTCCACGGAGAACTTTCGCAGGCCCAGCGTGACTTGACCATGCAGAAATTTCGCCAACGCCGTACGCAATTACTCGTAGCTACGGACGTCGCAGCCAGAGGTCTTGACGTGGAAGAGTTGACCCATGTGATTAATTACGGATTGCCCGACGACGTAGAGAATTATACCCACCGCTCCGGGCGTACGGGGCGCGCCGGTAAGCGTGGTACGAGCATCGCCATCATTCACCTGCGCGAGCGTCATAAAGTGCGTGTCATCGAAGACGTAATTCAGAAGAAGTTTGAGCGTGGCACGCTGCCCGATCCCCAAGAGATTTGTGCGAAACAGCTTTACCGCGTCATCGATCAGTTAGAGCACGTGGAGGTAGATGAAAATCAGATTGCGCCCTTCCTTCCCGAGGTGTTCCGCAAGTTGGATTGGCTCTCCAAGGAGGATGTCATTAAGCGCCTTGTGAGTCAGTCGTTCGGCCATTTCTTGGCGTATTATAAGAATGCCCCCGTGATTGAGCAACCTTCCGAAAAGGCGGAGAAGCAAAAGCCCGCCGAGGGCAAGCAACGCCCAGCGCGTTCGCGCGAAAAGGGACCCCGCAAGGCGGAAGACGGCTACGTGCGCCTCTTCATCAATTTCGGGAAGCGCGACAACTTTTATGCGCGTGAAATCATCAACCTTGTGAGTCGCTATGTCAAGGGTGTTGAAATCGGACGCATAGATTTGACGGCGAGTTGCTCTTTCTTTGAAGTGCCCGAGCGTTATGGCGACATCGTACTCAAGAAGATGCGCAACGCCAAGGTGGGCGACCGCCCCGTAGTGGTAGATAGCGCCGAGCGCACGCCCGACGAGGTGAAGCGTGATAAAGCCAACCGCCGCACTGACGAACCCGCGCGCCCCAATCGCCGAGAGATTATCCGCGAAGCAAGAGCTGCGCGCCGCGAAGGCAGACCTGAACCGCAGGTAAACAACTTTGAGAAGAAGTCAAAGAAAGGCAAGAAGCAGGCAACTGCTCCCGCCACAGAGCGCCCCAAGAAGAAGGGCAAGAAGGACGATTGGCGCCAGTTTTTTGAGTAAGTATGTGGCAACTGAGTGATTTTCTAAACATTCAGGAAATCAGGTGGTTGCGATGTAGAGAATAAGATGGAAAACAAAGAGTAACAGAATCGATTTTCTTTGAGACTTAGGAACGATTCTGTTACTCTTTGTTTTTGTGAAGTCAGATATATTTTTACGTCCAACTGATAGGCGGTTTTTAAAGACGGTTTTATTCCCCCGACCGCCTCAAACAGGGGTAATTTTTTTGACGCTTGAAGAAAGTTTTTTGTGGAATGTGCAGGTGGGTTAGAATATTGTGTTACCTTTGCGGGGTAAGTTACATTTTTTTAAAAGACATCGGTTATGAAATACGAATTAGATTTTACTTCCGTTATTGACGAAACGAAAGAACTGTTCATGAAGGATTGGGTGAAACTCAGTTTGTTGTGTTTTGCAATGACAATCGTCTTTGCGTTTCTTGAACAGTTGCCTTCCTTCCTCTTGTGGCACGGAAGACCTGCGCCTGAAGAAGCACAAGTCTTCTCTTTTTTCTGGTCGTTAATCCTGACCATTCCGCAGGCATGCTTTATGTTGTATATCTTCCAAGAGATATTTTATCATGCAAAGAATGTGCGTGAACCCATGACTGTGTCGTATGTGCTTCGTTATTTTGTGACGAATTTCATTACGCAAATTTTAACTGTTGTTGCTTTCATGCTCTGCATCATCCCAGGTTTCTTCATTGGTCCCCGCCTTATCTTAGCGCCCCTCTATATTGTAGATAATCCTGAAATGGGCATTGGTGAAGCTATCGAACGTAGTTGGAAAGCTACTGAAGGAAACGTGTTGATGCTCTTAGGATTTGGGGTTGTTGCTTTTGTGTTGATAATTATTGGGGTAATCTTGTGTTGCATTGGTATGTACCCCGCAATGGCATTTACTTATGTCATGCTGGTGGTGATTTACAAGCGCCTGAGTGGTCAGGACTTTGAAGATGGTGCGTCTCAAGATGATTATGAAGAAACGTTCGTGATTGAAGAAAAAACAGTCTTTCGTGAATAAGCGTGGCAGTTGCTCACGAACGTGAACCTCTTGTGGAACTCACTTTTAAGAATAGCAAAAAGAGCGCGTAGGTTATTCCTTATTGGGAACGACCTGCGCGCTCTTCTTATGCCTGGTTCGGGCGAGGGGATGGGCAATGAATCGAAACGGAGTGGGGACTTCGCCCCTCGGTTTGTGCAGACACAAAAAAGGTTGTGGCGAGAGAGAAACCACAACCTGTCTGATTATAATCAATGAAAACAGCCTTGCCTCACGGCAAAGCATGTTGCCTCTCGGCAATAAACAATTAGTTTACAGAGTTTGCCAATTCGCTACCAGCCTTAAACTTAATCACGTTCTTAGCAGGGATAGCAATCTTTTCCTTAGTTGCAGGGTTGATACCTTCACGAGCAGGGCGTTCGTTAACTGAGAAAGTACCGAAACCGAGAAGCGCAACAGCTTCCTTATTCTTCAAAGCACCAGCAATAGCTTCGAGAGCAGCGTCAAGAGCCTTCTTAGAATCTGCCTTAGTCAAACCTGCACCCTGTGCAATAGCATTTACGAGTTCTGTCTTATTCATATAAATTTATGTGTTAAGGGTTAATAAATTCCTAAATCTTGAAAACCAGAAGGGTTGTTGGCACTTCTGACCATTTTTCACGAGCAAATATACTGGAACTTGTAATTCCGACAAAACAAAATTAAACTTTTTTCGGATTCTACCCCTAAAAAATGCAGATATTGCTTACATTTGCAAGGAAAGTACTCACATTAAATTTACATACCTATGAAAAGAAGGAGTTTACTCGTTGCTGCGCTTGCCTTTATGGGACTTGCCTCGGCGTGGGCGCAACATGTCGTTTGGTTTGACGAACCTACGTCGCTCAAGGGTAAAGAAATTTGGTATTCTGCGAATCCCGACAAGTACAAGAACGGAGAAAAACCCATTGCAGCGGGAGATGGCAACTGGAATCCGGACCGTGAGTGGGAGTATCGCTCACTGCCTATCGGTAATGGTTCGATTGGTGCCAACATTCTCGGTTCTGTGGCGACGGAACGCATTACCTTGAATGAGAAAACGCTTTGGCGTGGCGGTCCTGGCACAGCTAAGGGCGCAGCACATTATTGGAATGTCAACAAACAGTCTGCCCATCTGCTCGATACGATACGTCAGGCCTTCCTTGACGGAAATCAGCAAAAGGCAGCCCGACTCACGGCGCAGAATTTCAATTCCCCCGTTCCTTATGAGGCATGGCGCGAACCCGAATTCCGATTTGGTTCGTTCACAACCTTGGGTGAACTCTTGATTGAAACAACTACGGGCGCTGATGCCTCAAAGGTGAAAAACTATCGCCGAGAGTTGAACATCGATCGTGCTGTTGCTACCGTTTCTTACGAATATGAGGGTGTGAATTACCGTCGTGAGAGTTTCATTTCGTTTCCTGAAAATGTCTTGGCCGTACGTTTTTCTGCCGATAAGGCAGGTATGCAAAACTTGCTCTTAGGTTATACGTACAATCCCTGTTCTGAGGGTACCATAACCGCAGATGGTGACGCTGGCATCCTTTTCAGCGGTCGCTTGGATAATAACGGCATGGAATATGCCGTACGCATTCAGGCAAAGGTGGAAGGCGGAAGCGTGAAGGTTACGGACGGTAAGTTGAAGGTGGAAGGTGCTGACGCCGTTGTCTTCCTCTTGACTGCCGACACGGATTATAAAATCAACTTCAAGCCCGACTATTCCGACCCGAAGGCATACGTGGGTGTGGAACCCTTAAAGACTACTGCTAAGTGGATGAAGAAGGCGGCGAAGATGGATTATGCCAAGCTTCTTGACCGACATGTGAAGGATTACACCTCACTCTATAATCGCGTAAACTTTACCTTGAAGGGCGAAACCTCAGATCTTCCCACGAATAAGCGACTTGCCGCTTACCGTCAGGGAGCAAAGGATGCAGGACTCGAAGAATTGTACTACCATTTCGGACGTTACCTCCTTATTTCTTCTTCTCGTCCCGGCAATCTCCCAGCCAATCTTCAGGGCATCTGGCATAACAATGTGGATGGTCCTTGGCGTGTGGATTATCACAATAACATCAACCCCCAAATGAATTATTGGCCCGCGCTTACCACGAATCTCGCGGAATGCGCTGAGCCTTTGACCGACTTTATCCGCACCCTTGAAGAACCCGGTAAGATTACCGCAAAAGCATATTGGGGAGCGCGCGGATGGGCTGCCGGTATTTCCGGAAACATCTTCGGTTTCACGGCGCCACTTGAGAGTCAGGATATGAGTTGGAACTATAATCCCGTAGCAGCTGCCTGGTTGGCGACCCACCTTTGGGAATATTACGACTTTACTCGCGATGAAGAGTTCCTGCGTAAGACTGCCTACCCCTTGATTAAGGGATGCGCACTCTTCTCTGAGGATTATTTGTGGTTGAAACCTGATGGAACAATGACTGCTGCACCTTCCACTTCGCCCGAACACGGACCTATTGACGAGGGTACTACTTTCACGCACGCCGTCATCCGTGAAAACCTCATCCAAGCCATTGCTGCCGCAAACATCTTGGGCATTGATGCCGACAAGGTGGCAATTTGGGAAGGCATGCTCGAAGCTATGGTGCCTTATAAGGTAGGTCGTTATGGCCAAATCTTAGAATGGAGCACGGATATTGACGATCCTAACGACCAACACCGACATGTGAACCACCTTTTCGGATTGCACCCCGGTTCTACGATATCTCCTATTACCACTCCCGAACTTGCAACGGCTTCAAAGGTAGTTTTGGACCACAGAG